>JAYRDY010000038.1:0-13610 GCA_041909215.1 Cloacibacterium sp.
CCAACTTTATTAAGAATTTTCGCAAAAGCTTTGGTGATTTTTTTGGCTCTATCATCAAAACTTCCTGCACAACCTACCCAAAAAAGAACTTCTGGAGATTTTCCTTCGGCAGCATATTCTGCCATTGTTTTTATATGTAAATCCATAATAATTTAGCAATTTAGCAATGTAGCAAGTAGCAATAATTGTTACATTGGTATATTTTTATATTGTTACATTAATTTTCGTTTGCCCAATTTAATCTATCTGCTTGGTTGTATTGCCAAGGTGCGGCGTTGTTTTCGATGTTTGTCATCATCATATTAAGCTCTTGTGGTGCAGATGATTGTTCCATTACCATAAATCTACGCATTTCAAAAATGATAGATAGTGGGTCTATTAGAACCGGACAAGCCTCCACACAAGCATTACAGCTTGTACAAGCCCATAATTCTTCTTTGGTAATGTAATCATTCAAGAGTTTTTTACCATCATCTACAAATTTTCCGTTTTTATTGATGTTTTTGCCCACTTCTTCTATTCTATCTCTGGTGGACATCATAATTTTACGTGGAGAAAGTTTTTTGCCCGTAATATTTGCCGGACAAACCGCTGTACATCTACCACATTCTGTACAAGAATAGGCGTTGAGTAACTGTACTTGATTTAAATCAAAAACATCTTCTGCTCCAAATTTCGCAGGTGGTTCCGTGCCTTCTGGCTGTGCAGCGTAAGGATCTGCATTAGGATCCATCATTAATTTAATTTCTTGCGTTACAGAACTTAAATTATTGAATTTTCCTTTTTTCTCCAAATTAGCATACCAAGTATTCGGGAATGCAAAAATGATGTGAAGGTGTTTAGAATAATATAAATAGTTCATGAAGAACAAAATTCCTATAAAATGGAACCACCAACTTCCTTTTTCAATGAAATGAAGAAAACCATCGCTGAAACCAAGCGAATTGTAAATTGGCGCAATTAAATTTGATGAAATAGGGAAACTGCCATGTACCAAACCTTCTTTAGACATTAAAAGATAGTCTGCTGCATTCATTTTGAAGAAAGCCATCATGAGGCAGAACTCAATTAAAAGAATCCAATTGGCATCATGTTTTGGCCAACCTTTTAAATCAACAGAAGATAATCTTGGGATTTTAATACCATTTCTTCTGATGAAGAATGCTACTACAGCAATAACTACTAATGCTGCCAAAATCTCTAAAGTTGCCGTGAAGATTCCGTAAAAAGTGTCTCCGAAAATGGTCGCCAAGAAACGGTGCGTACCGAAAGTTCCATCAACAATAATTTCTATTAATTCAATATTAATAATTACAAAACCGACATAAACAAAAAGGTGCAAAAGCGCTGCAATGGGACGTTTTTTCATTTTGCTTTGCCCCAAAGCTACTTTAGCCATAACTCTCCATCTTTCTGATGGATTATCAGACCGATTGATTTCTCTACCGAGTTTTATGTTTCTGTAAATTTCTTTAAGGCTTTTAAAGAAAAGCCCAAAACCTGCGATTAATAGAAGAAGGAATAAAACGTTATCTATATATTGCATCATAAATTTTTTGTTTCCTTCAAAAATACGATTTTTATTTCTTACCGAAAACAGAAATATTTATGTAACGCTTAGGATTTTCTTTTAAATCTTTTATGAGTAGATTGAGGTTGTTAGAGGTTTCATTAAGATTGTTATAAAGGGCTTCGTCTTTAGTAAGTTTACCGAGGCTACCTTGTCCATTATTTATTCCATCAATCACAGAACTTAACTTGTTAGAAACATCAGACAGTTTTTCTACAGTTACGTTTAGTTTCTTCACATCAATATTTTCTGCAACATTGCCGTATTTATCAACCGCAATTTTTGCAGATTTCATGGTTTCATTAGCATTAGAAACCACGTTTTCAATACCTTTTTGATTATTTGAAATCAGCTTATTGGTATTATCTGATGTTTGTTTGAATGATGCAACCGTTTGGTTGAGACTTATTAAAAGAGCTTTAATCTCTCTTCTGTTTTGCTCATCTAAGATTTTATTGGTAGCCGCAACGGTAGAATCTACTTTGGCAAGCACACTTTGTAACTGATCTTTTACTGGGCCAACTTGTGATGAGAGGTTACTCATTAAAGAGAGTTGAGAAGTGCCCTTTAAGGTATCGCCAGTTTTTGCAAATGAAGCATTATCATAGACTAAATTCACCCTCATTTCTTTACCAGACATAATCCCTGGCTCAAAAATTTCTGCAGTAGAATTCTTAGAAAAACCATAAATTTTGTCTATTAACAACTTAACTACAAAATGCAGTTTACCATCTTTACCCGTTACAGGAATAATTTTATCTACTTGCCCAACCTTCAACCCGTTTATTGATATTGGGTTTGAGGCTTGTAAACCATCAACATTATCAAACTTAGCATAGAAAATATTATCAGAGACAAAAAAACTTTTCCCTTTCATGAATTGAAAAAGAAAAACGAACCCGACAATGGCTAAAACTGCAATAAGACCTGCTTTTATTTCTTTAGAATATTTCACTTTATATCAAATTATAATCTGCAAATATACTACTTTTTAAAGTAATGATAAGACCTAAAATTTGTGATATTTACATGAAAAAAGCGACTTTTTACAAAGTCGCTTTTTGATTTTTAATTTTAAATAATATTATTTAGCTTTCGCAGCTTTTTCCCAGACTTCTGTTCTGTAGTCTTTTATGTCTGCGTTGTCTTGTAAACTCTTCATTAGAGATTGACTAAACATTTGAGAGCCTTGCTGTTGAATAGACTCCATAATTTGTTTTACATCTCCTGGCTGTTTGTTTGTTACAACGTTCTTTTTACTCACTACATAAACTCCAGTATTTCCTTCTACAGGTAAAGATACTTTGCCATTTTTAACACCAAAAGCTGCACCTGCTACTTTAGGCTCCATAGCTCCTCCGATGTTTGGCGTAAATAGATTTACTTGTGCTGATTGTTTTGTAGAACCGAATAACTTAGCTACTGCATCTAAACTAGTTGCTTTGCTTGCATTAATTTTTTCTGTAATTTTTTTAGCAAGCAATTGGTTTTTAACCACCATTTCTATTTGCTCTCTTACAGACTCTGGATCTGCAATTCCTGCATCTTGTTTTCCTTTAAGATAAACAACAATATAATCTCCATTACCTGAGGTAAAGATATTGCTATCGCCTAAATTTCTTTCTTTATTAAATGCCCAAGATAAAATTTCTTCATCTTTATCCGTACCTAAGCCATTAATTTCTCCTTGGAATCTCTTAAGTGTTTTAGGATTTTGGAAGTTATATCCTTTTTTCTTAGCAGAATTTTCAAAATCATTAAATCCTTTTCCTTGAACTGATTGTATGAAAGTATTAGCTTCAGAATATACTTTGTTTTCAGTTTCTTTAGACGCTTTAATATCTTTTGCTAAGTTCGCGATTTTATAAACCGGAATTTTATTTTCATTAACAATAATATGATACCCAAATTGAGTTTCTACCACACCCACAGCACCTTTTGGATTTGCTTTAACCCAATCCCCGAAAGGTTTCACGAACTGATTATTTTCTGGCAATACCCAACCAAGCGTTCCTCCTTGTTGTGCAGAACCTTTATCTGAAGATTCTGGCAAGTATTGTTGGAAAGCCATAGGGTTTGCTTTTATTTTAGCAGCAATTTCATCAGCTAATTTTTTAGCTTCTTCTTTAGTTCTCGTAATGGTTTTATCTTGTTTAGCTACATCTGTGCCTACATAAGAAATAAGGATATGTTTCGGCATAGTAGCTTCAGCCTTACTTTTTAGCTTTGTAACGTAATATTTGTCTCCAGATTTATATGGACCAAAGAATTGTCCTGCAGAAGCTCCTTTAATGAAAGCTTGCGCTTCTTGAGGAATTTCCTGATCAGAAACATAAGAATATTTAATCTGCGCTTCAGAGTTTAACTCTACAAACATAGAATCATTCGTTGTATTTTTGAAACTTTCTAAACCATTACCATTATCAACACCTTCTAAATAAAGTTTATTGATTTCTTTAAGAACTAATGCATCATCTGTTGCACTTGGCTTAGCAGGGAAAAATACAATTCCTAAATTTCTTGTAGCATCAGACTTAAACATCACAGGATGTTTTTTAATATAATCTGCAAGATCTTGAGTTGTAACTTTTACAGGGTTTTTAGCAGCAAAAGCAGCATAATCTACTTTTACATAATCTACATTTGCTAATTGGTCTCTTTGGTTAAGCAACTCTGCAGCTTCTTTTTTATTTGCAGTAATTCCTGTACTAACGTTTGCAAAAAGCTGTCTCGCCATCATTCTGTACTCAATACTTTTTCTAAGCTTTAACCACTCATTGTATTGGTTTACATCTCCTGTATTTTTAAGATCTTCATAAATTTTCTTTACTTCTTTTGTTTTGAAGTTACCTTTCTCATCATAAAACTGAGGAGCAGATTGCTGAGAGAACATTTGATCAAACTGTAATTGATTCCAAAAAATCTCATCAGTAAGTTTCAAGCCAAGTTTTTCAAACTGTTGTTTAATTAATTTAGACTGCACCAAAATCTGCCAGGTTTGTTCTTCTAAACCTTTTTGTGGTTGCCCCTGAGATTGCATTTGCAAAATGCCTAATTGGTCATTAAATTCATCTCTTGTGATTTCTTCACCATTAACCTTACCTAGAATATTTGGATTTTTACCAAACATATGGTCTAAGCTATCAGGATTAACCAAAAACGCTAGTAGCGCAATGAAAATCATCCCTAATAATAACCAAGGTCTCTTTCTTATTGAAGCTGTAATTGACATTATATATATGTATTTAAAATCAGTTTGCGAAAATACACAATTTTAATATAATACAGAAATTTTATCACTGCTTTTCGCTCGCTTTATTTGCGCTTTAACATCTTGAAAATTATAAAAAAAGGAAATTTTGACAATATTAAGACTTGGCACAACTATTGCGAAATATAATACAGCAACTACTAATATGCAATTGCAAAGACAATTGACTAGAGTATAGCTATTGTTTTATGTTAAAAATGACAATTTGTCATTACAAAAAGAATTATAAGCATGATTGAACTTGAAGATATCTCTTTCGAAAATTTTTTAGATGAAAATTTTAGTATTGTTACAGATGACAATGTAGAAACTAAAAAAGAAAAATCTCAAAATATTTTCCCTATTCTCCCAGTAAGAAACATGGTAATGTTTCCCAAAGTAGTAATTCCCATTACCGCTGGCAGAGAAAAATCTATAAAATTATTAGAAGAAGCCCACAAAGAAGGTCAACTGATTGGTATTCTCAGTCAAAAATCATCTAATATTGAAAATCCTACAGAAAAGGACTTGTTTTCAGTTGGTACTATTGCTAAAATCATCAAAATCATTAAATTACCTGATGGCAACATTTCTGCAATTACAAGAGGAATACAGCGTCTTAAAGTAAAAAGCTTTTTAAAGTCTGATTCTTATTTTACTGCCGAAATCGAAAAACTCAAAGACACTCACACCAAAAAAAGAGAAGAGTTTGATGCTTTAGTAGATAACATTAAAGATTTAGCCATCAAAATCATAGAACTAGACCCAAACATTCCGGGAGCTGCAAATTTTGCCATTAGAAATATTGACGGACAAGAAGATTTGCTGAACTTTATCTGCACTAATGCCAATTTCAGCACAGAAAACAAGCAAAAACTTCTTGAAGAAAAATCTCTCATGAAACGTGCCGAATTATGCTATGAGCTTTTGCACGGAGATTTCAGAAAGCTAGAACTCAAAAACCAAATCCATCAAAAAACGTCTAAAGATTTAGACAAACAACAAAGAGAATATTATCTTAACCAACAGATAAGAACCATACAAGAAGAATTAGGTGGCGGCACAGAAACAGACGTTGATGAACTTAAGAAAAAAGCCGAAAAAATCTCGTGGAATCCAGAGATACAAGAACATTTCGAAAAGGAGCTCAAAAGATTACAACGCCACAATCCCAATTCGCCTGATTACAATGTACAAAGAAACTATTTAGATTTCTTTACCGATTTACCTTGGAACAATTATTCTAAAGATGTTTTTGATATTCCAAAAGCCGAAAAAATCTTAAACAAAGACCATTTTGGTTTAGAAGACATCAAAAAAAGAATTTTAGAACACATGGCTGTTCTAAAGCTCAAAAACGACATGAAATCACCAATTTTATGTCTAGCAGGCCCTCCAGGAGTTGGTAAAACATCCCTCGGGAAATCTATTGCTGATGCTTTGGGCAGAAAATATGTAAGAATGAGTTTAGGCGGTTTACACGACGAATCAGAAATCCGTGGTCACCGAAAAACATACATTGGCGCAATGGCAGGAAGATTGTTACAAGCCATAAAAAAAGCAGGAACATCAAACCCTGTTATCGTTTTAGATGAAATTGATAAACTCGGACAAGGTATTCATGGCGATCCTAGTTCTGCACTTTTAGAAGTTCTAGACCCAGAACAAAACCACAGTTTCTACGATAATTTCTTAGAAATTGGGTACGACTTATCTAAAGTAATGTTCATCGCAACAGCCAATTCGCTTTCTACCATTCAAACGCCGCTTTTGGACAGAATGGAAATCATTCAACTTTCGGGTTATACCATTGAAGAAAAAGTAGAAATCGCAAAACGCCATCTCATAAAAAAACAAATAGAAGAAACTGGCCTGCAAAAAGACTCTTACAAGCTGGGCAACAAAGAAATTGCACACATAATTGAAGCCTTTACCAGAGAAAGCGGTGTAAGAAATTTAGAAAAACAAATTGCTAAAATCTCTCGTTGGGTTGCGCTACAAATCACCATGGAAAAAGAATACAATCCAAAGATTTCTATTGAAAAAATAGATGAAATTTTAGGGGTGCCAATGTCTAAAAATCATTCTGAAATGATGGATGTTCCTGGCGTTGTTACAGGTTTAGCCTGGACTTCCGTTGGTGGCGATATCTTATTCATTGAAAGTATTTTAAGTAAAGGAAAAGGAAATCTTACCATGACGGGAAATCTAGGAAATGTAATGAAAGAATCTGCAACGATTTCGCTAGAATATATTAAAGCAAAACACGAAAGTTTGGGCATTTCTTTAGAAGATATTGAACATAAAAACATTCACGTTCACGTTCCGGAAGGTGCCACTCCAAAAGATGGGCCAAGTGCAGGAATTGCGATGTTAACCAGCATGGTTTCCAGTTATTTAAATAAAAAAGTAAAACCACATTTAGCAATGACTGGCGAAATTACTTTGCGTGGAAAAGTATTACCCGTTGGCGGAATTAAAGAGAAACTCTTAGCAGCTGTAAGAGCTGACATTAAAGAAGTAATTTTGTGTGAAGAAAACCGAAAAGACGTTTTAGAAATCAATCAAAATTATCTTAAAAATCTAAAAGTTCATTACGTGAAAAACATGACCGAGGTTATAGATTTAGCGATTGAGAAATAGTTTTAAACAATTTAACATAACACGCATTTCTGCGTGGTATTTTTTTTTAAATTTACCCAAAAACACAATAAGATGAAAGAAAAATCAATGCCTTTTTTGGTGAAACTCGTTTTGGTGCTTTTAAGTATTTTTGGGTTAGGATATTTAGCAAAATTAGGACAAACCATTCTCGCACCACTTTTATTTGCGTTTTTATTAGCTATTTTATTTTTGCCTTTTGCTAATTTTTTAGAAAAAAAACTGAAATTCAACCGTACTTTTTCTACCATTACTTCGGTTTTGGTAATGATATTGATTTTAATTGGGATTTCAACATTTTTTGTAGATCAACTCAGCTCATTTAGTGATGATTGGCCTTCATTAGAAAAACAATTCCAAAAAACTTTTGATGAGTTACAAACTTGGGTGTACAACACCTTCAACGTAAAACCCTCAAAACAAATTAAATACATTAACGAGGGGACAGGAAAAGTGCTCTCTTCCAGCGCTGCTTTTATTGGCGGAGCATTACTATTTTTCACTTCAGGATTAGGTTTTTTATTCTTTAGTATTTTATTCTTTTTCTTCATTTTAAGCTACAGAAAGTTGTTGTACAACTTTATTATAGAAGTATTCCACGATGATCATTACGAACAACTTACCGAAATCATTTCAGAAATACAAAACATTATTAAACAATACATTACAGGTTTATTCTTCCAAATTATCTTAGTGAGTTTTATTACCAGCATTGTTTTAAGCGTAATGGGCGTAAAATACGCTCTACTAATAGGTGTTTTGGCGGGAATACTGAACGTAATTCCCTATTTAGGAATATTTTCCGCAACATTTATTGCCTGTCTTATCTCTTTTTCAACAGGCGGCGCGACACAATCTTTGTATGTATTAATAGCCTTTGTAGCAATTCACGCGATTGATGGCAATATTATTTTACCATTGGTAGTAGGTTCTAAAGTAAAAATCAATGCATTATTTTCTTTTTTAGCGATATTAATTGGCGAAAGATTATGGGGAATTTCGGGGATGTTTTTGAGCATACCATTTTTAGCGATTGTTAAAATTATTTTTGATAAAATTAAAACCTTACAACCTTGGGGCAAACTCATCGGTGAAGAAGAAAAAGAAAATAATGATAGAAATGTAGAAAATATCAAGAAAAATATTTTCAAAATCCGACTTCAAAAATTTAGAAAATAATTCAAATCATACAATATTATAATTGAATTTAAAACATTAAGGTTCATTGAGATATTAAGACAAATTAAGATTTAGATAAATCTTAATGAAGCATATCGCTTAATAAATATCTTTAGATATTATTCTTAACCCCACTTAATTTCTAAATGAATCTTAATGGTAAAAAATTATTGAATTTCAACAAATTATTAAATAGTTTTTTGTCACACACAAAGAAAATAATTTACAAAACACTCATTTTCTGAAACTTGTATTGCAAACTCACTTTACAAGAACAAAAAATCTCTTTTACAAACTTTACAAGAAATCTGTGCTCAACTTTGAGGTATTCAAATTCAAAAACCTCACCACAATGAACACAAAATTCAAACAAATGGTTATTGCAACCATTATCTTCGCAGGACTTTTGTCCGCTTGTAAAAAATCTGAAACTTCGGGTTATACCAATCAAACAGAAATTGCTTTAGATTCTACTTCTGTAGTTTCGGATTCTATTTCTATGGCGGCTTCGCAAAACATCAAAGACAAGCAATTCATAAAAACTGCCAATGTAAATATGGAAGTGAAAAACGTCTATGAAAGCACCATTTCCATTGAAAACTACTTAAAACAAAATGGCGGTTTCGTTACCAACAGCAATCTCAGAAGCAATATCATCAGCGAAGATTCTTATGATGTTTCGACTGAAAAAGCCATGCTCATCAAAAAATTTACGGTAGAAAACCAAATGCAAGTTCGTGTTCCTACGAAAAAGTTAGGAGACTTTTTGCAATTCATCCACCAACAAAATCTTTTTCTCAATCATAGAATTATTACTGCCGAAGATGTAACCGCCAACATAAAATTGGCAAAATTAGAAGAAGCGAGAATTAAAAAAACAGAAAGCAATATTTCTCAATTAAAAACCAACAAAGACAAAGTAGAATTAGCAAACCAAAATTTAAACGAAAACAACCAGTTACAAATCGCTAATTTTAACACAGAAGACCAATTAAAATACAGTACAGTAGATATTTACATTAAAGAACCAAAGACGCAAATTACTGAAATTGAAATCACTAACACGAACAGTATTGATAATAAATACCAGTTCAATTTTTTATTCGAAGCCAAAAATGCAATGATTGACGGATATTTTTTCATCCAAGAAACCTTCATTTTTTTATTAAGATTTTGGGCTTTCTTTCTTTTTGGCGGCTTATTCTTTTACTTTTGGAAGAAAAAAAGTGACAAAATCCGCAATAAAAACACCAAATAAAATTCATAAAATCTTAAAGCCTTGAAATTTTTCAGGGCTTTTATTTTTCCGTAAATTTGCACCGACTTTGTACGATATGCTTTCATAAAGACATCCCTTGTCTTTTTGAAATGATTTCGGCATCGCAACCAAACAATTTAAAATCTATAATTTAAAATTTCTAAAAATGTTACCAAAAATAAATCCCGAAAATACAAACGCTTGGAAAGCGCTTAACGCACATTTTGCCAATAATGATTTTGATTTAAGAACACTCTTCCAGAATAATCCCAACCGTTTCGAGCAATTTTCAGTAAAAAAAGAAAATTATTTGTTTGATTTTTCTAAAAATTTAATCGATAAAACCGCTTTTGATTTATTGCTTCAATTGGCAGAAGAAACACAACTGAAAGCTGCTATTAACGCCATGTTTTCTGGCGAAAAAATAAATGAAACCGAAAAAAGAGCCGTTTTACATACCGCTTTAAGAGATTTCTCAGACAAAAAAATTCTTGTTGACGGAGAAAACATAAAGCCTGGAATTAAAAAAGTGCTTAACCAAATGAAAGTTTTCTCAGAAAAAGTAATTTCTGGAGAACACAAAGGTTTCAGCGGAAAAGAAATTACTGATGTAGTAAACATTGGGATCGGTGGTTCAGATTTAGGCCCTGTAATGGTAGTTTCGGCGCTTAAACACTTCAAAACAAGACTCAACGTACATTTCGTATCGAATGTAGATGGAAATCACATGGCAGAAGTGGTAAAAAACTTAAACCCAGAAACTACACTTTTTATTGTAGCTTCTAAAACTTTTACTACTCAAGAAACCATGACGAATGCCAACTCAGCAAAATCTTGGTTCTTAAAAGCGGGTAAAGAAGAAGATGTAGCGAAACATTTTGTGGCTTTATCCACTAATATACAAGCAGTTAAAGCCTTCGGAATTGCAGAAGAAAACATCTTCGAGTTCTGGGATTGGGTTGGCGGAAGATATTCGCTTTGGAGCGCAATTGGTTTGAGTATTATTTTGTCAGTGGGTTATGAAAATTTTGAAAGTTTATTAAAAGGAGCTTACGAAACCGACGTACATTTCCAAACGGCAGATTTCAAAGAAAACGTTCCTGTATTGATGGCGCTTTTAGGCATTTGGTACAGAAATTTCTTTGATGCAAGCTCTTATGCAATTTTACCTTACTCACAATATTTAGATCGTTTCGCAGCGTATCTTCAACAAGGAGATATGGAATCTAACGGAAAATCGGTGGACAGAAATGGCGAATATGTAACGTATGAAACAGGCCCAATTATTTGGGGAGAACCTGGAACGAACGGTCAACACGCTTTCTATCAACTCATTCACCAAGGAACAGAATTAATTCCTGCTGATTTTATCGCTTACGTAAAATCTTGCAACGAAGTTTCTGACCATCAACCGAAATTATTAGCGAACTTTTTCGCTCAAACTGAGGCACTTGCATTCGGTAAAACTGAAGAAGAAGCGAGAGCTGAATTGGTAAAAGAAGGAAAATCTGAAGAAGAAATAGAGAAGTTAGCTAGATTCAAAACCTTCATGGGAAATACGCCCACTAACTCATTCTTTATTAATGAATTAACTCCTTTTTCATTAGGACAACTCATTGCCCTTTATGAACACAAAATCTTCGTACAAGGTGTAATTTGGAATGTGTTTAGTTTTGACCAATTTGGTGTAGAATTAGGGAAAGTTCTTGCAGGAAAAATACTCCCAGAACTTACTGATAATAAGGTAGTAAACTCACATGATTCTTCTACAAATGGTTTAATTAACTATTTTAAAGAAAATAAGTAAATTTGGAAAATAAATCTAAAAATAAAAAGTAAAAAAAATGGCTCAAATCTTAGACGGACTAAAAGTTTCCAACGAAATAAAACAGGAAATAAAAGCCGAAGTGGATAAAATAAAAACTTCTGGCAAGAGAATTCCGCATTTATCAGCAATTTTGGTAGGTAATAACGGCGCAAGCAAAGCGTATGTAAACAGCAAAGTGAAAGATTGCGCAGAAGTAGGCTTTGAATCTTCTCTTTTTAAATTCCCTAGCACCGCATCAGAAGCAGAAATCTTAGAAAAAATTGAAGAACTGAATAATGATCCTAACGTAGATGGCTTCATCGTTCAGCTTCCGCTTCCTAAACAGATGGATCAGGAGAAAATTATTATGGCCATTAATCCTAGAAAAGATGTTGATGGTTTTCACCCAGAAAATTTCGGAAGAATGGCTCTAGAAATGGATACTTTTTTGCCTGCAACTCCGTTCGGGATATTAACACTTTTGGAAAGATATAACATTGAAACCAAAGGAAAACACTGTGTAATTATCGGCAGAAGTAGAATTGTAGGCAGACCAATGTCTATTTTAATGGGAAGAAAAGATTTCCCAGGAAACTCTACCGTAACCCTCACACACAGCTACACCCCTCATATTGAGGAATTTACCAAAAGTGCAGACATTGTAATTACCGCTTTGGGCGATCCACATTTCTTGAAAGGAGAAATGATAAAAGATGGCGCTGTAGTAATAGATGTGGGCATTACAAGAGTTGAAGACGATACAGAAAAAGGATATCACTTAGCTGGGGATGTAGATTTTGACAGCTGTGCAGAAAAAGCCAGTTGGATTACTCCCGTACCTGGCGGCGTAGGCCCAATGACGAGAGCTATGTTGATGAAAAACACGCTTTTAGCATACAAACATACTATTTATAAAGATTAAGTCGAGATTGCGAGATAGCTGTTACGAGAAATAAAAATTATTAAAACTCGGAACTCAAAACTCAAAACTCAGAACTCGAAAAAATGAATTTAACACAAGAAATATTATTAAAAGAAGGAAAAATGCTCCCAGTGATGGAGCATTTTTACACTTTACAAGGAGAAGGTCACCACACAGGTAAAGCAGCTTATTTCATAAGATTAGGAGGCTGTGATGTGGGTTGCCATTGGTGTGATGTGAAGGAAAGTTGGGACCCAGAACTCCATCCTTTAATGGATGCTGAAGAAATAGCGGAAACAGCAGCAAGTTATTGTAAAACTATTGTTTTGACAGGTGGAGAACCACTCATGTGGAATTTAGATATTTTAACTAAAAAGTTGAAAGAATTGGGCTGCCAAATTCACATAGAAACTTCTGGCGCTTACGAAATGAGCGGAATTTTGGATTGGATAACCCTTTCGCCTAAAAAAACAGGCTTACCGAAAGAAGAAATTTACAAAGCAGCTAACGAACTGAAAGTCATCGTTTTCAATAATCATGATTTTACCTTCGCAGAAGAACAAGCTGCTAAAGTTTCAGCGGAATGCAAACTCTATTTACAGAGCGAATGGAGCAAAAGAAACGAAATGTACCCAAAGATTACTGACTTTATTTTAGCCAATCCAAAATGGCAAGCATCCGTTCAGACTCATAAATATCTAAATATTCCATAAATTAGCAAACTTTATTTTTAGTTTATGCAAAGAATTAGATATTCTAGATACTTTAAAACTGCAATAATAATACTTGATATTTTTATTGTGGCATCTGTATTTATATTCTTTTTCTTAACCAAACATTCTTTTGAAATTGCTAAAACTAAAACAGAACAAAATGTATTAGCATTATTATTGCTCACTTTTTTTTGGATTTTACTAAGTGGCAGAACCAAATTATATTCCATCCCAAGAAACCTTACTTATA
>JAYRDY010000039.1:0-13309 GCA_041909215.1 Cloacibacterium sp.
AAGGAGGGCTTAGTACTGAAAAGCTCATGAAACTTCAGGAAATTGTTTCAAACTATAACATGGCACCAGAGTTATTTGGTTTTAAAATAATGTTAAACTTGCCTGCATTAATAATAGTATTGATTGTAACAGCTATACTTGTTAAAGGAACTAAAGAAGCTGCAGGTGCAAATAATATGATTGTTATATTGAAGACTTCTGTAGTTGTTTTTGTTATTGTTGTAGGAGCACTTTTTATTAATTTAGATAATCTTTCACCATTTATTCCAGATGAAAGAATGATAATTCAATCTGATGGAAAATTAGGGCCTGCTTATGGTTTTAATGGAATAATTGCGGGAGCTGCAGCTGTTTTTTTTGCTTACATTGGTTTTGATGCGGTTTCTACACAAGCAGCAGAAGCAAAAAATCCAAGAAAAGATATTCCATTTGCAATTATTGCCTCATTATTGATTTGTACATTTTTGTATATTCTTATGTCTGTTGTGTTAACAGGAATGATGAATTATAAAGATTTTGGAATAATACCAGATGCTTTGACTGCACCTGTTGCGATAGCTTTTGAAAAGGCGACAGGAATGAATTGGGCTGTAATTTTAATAACTGTTGCTGCAACAATAGGATTAATTTCTGTACTTTTGGTAATGATGCTTGGTCAGTCAAGAATATTTTTGGGAATGGCTAAAGATGGTTTAATTCCTAAAATGTTTAAAGAAATTCATCCGGTAAGAAAAACGCCTTACAAAAACACAATTCTTTTAGGGGTTATTGTTTCTGTAGTTGCTGCACTTACTCCTATAAGTACTTTGGTTCACATGTGTAGCTTTGGTACTCTTTTTGCATTTACAATGGTTTCCTTTGCGGTCTGGTTGCTTAGAATTAGAAAGCCTGAATTAAAAAGAGGGTTTAAAACTCCAATGCTTCCTGTAGTTGCTACATTAGGAATTTTGATTAACATTTATTTGATTTTCCATTTAGAAAAATCAGCAATATATATGGCGATAGGATGGTTAGCTTTGGGACTTCTTATATATTTTTTATATGGAAGAAAAAATAGTGTCTTAAACCAAGGAGGTTATAATGAATTTTTAGATAAATAAAATTTAGAAGCAAATTATAAAAATCCGCACAGAGTATGCGGATTTTTTATTTTTGTAAAAAAGTAAAAATGAAAAAGTATTTTGTATTTCAGTTATTATTACTGATGGGATTTTCTTTTGCTCAGAAATTAGAGTTTCACACTTTATTAAAAGATAAAATCAGTATAAGAACCATACAACTTTGGAAAAACAGAGTTTATTACGCAGGTACCAACTCTAAGTTTGGATATGTAAGCATTAATGATACCATTGTAAAATCACAAAAAAGAATGGCCGAAAAAAATCTTCAGTTTCGGGCAATGGCTCAGACTAAAGATTTATTTTATTTGATGAATATCGAAAGCCCTGCGTATTTGTTTAAAATCACAAAAAAAAATCTCATTACAGAAATTGTTTATACAGATGATTCGAAAACCGCTTTTTATGACGCCATTATTTTCGATAAAAAAGAAAGAGGCGTAGCCATAAGCGATCCTGAAAAAAACGGAAAAGCTACTTTCAGATTATTTTCTCCATACGAATTAAAAGCAACGGATAATGCCTACATTCCTAATTATAATGCAGGCGAAGCCCATTTTGCTGCCAGCAATTCTAATATCGCGATGAAAGGAAATACCGTATGGATTGCAACAGGCGGTTCTGTTTCCAGAGTTTTTAAATTTTCTTGGGATAGACCTTATGAATGGAAGGCAATTGTAACGCCTTTTGTAAGAGGCGAAGCTTCAGGGATTTATTCAATTGATTTTTGGGATGAAAAATTCGGAATTGCCGTTGGCGGAAATTACACCAAACAAAAAGATAATATCAATAATATTGCAACCACTTTCGATGGTGGAGAAACATGGCAAATACAAGCTTCAGGGAAAAACGGAGGTTATAAAACTTGTGTTAAAATTAGACCAGAATCTAACGGAAAAGATATTATTGCCGTTGGCGATCAAAACATAGAATTTTCTACCGATTTTGGCAAAACTTGGACGACTGTTTCCGAGGAGAAAAATCTCTACGTTTGCGAATGGTTAGACGAAAACACTATTATTTTTGCAGGAAAAGACAGAATTCTAAAAGCCATTTTTAAATAGTTTTCTACAGATTTTTACAGAATATATTTATAAAATTAATAAACGTTATCTAAGTTGTCTGTCAGAAATAACTAAATAAACCTTATTTTTGCAAATCAAAATCTAAAATCTAAAATTTAGAATTTAAAATTTTCATAAAATGAATTCTTTAATCAATAAATATAATATTCCGGGGCCTAGATATACTTCTTATCCTACCGTTCCTTACTGGGATAATGATGGTTTTACTTCTGAAAAGTGGCAAAAAACTGTTATAAAATCCTTCAACGAAAGCAATGCTCAAGAAGGAATTTCTATTTACATTCACCTTCCTTTTTGTGAACAATTGTGTACTTTTTGTGCTTGTCATAAACGTATTACCAAACAACATTCCGTAGAAACGCCATATTTAGAAAGTGTTTTAAAAGAATGGAATCTATATCTTAATTTGTTTGATGAAAAACCAAAACTCAAAGAATTGCATTTGGGTGGAGGAACGCCAACGTTTTTCTCACCAGAAAATTTGAGAATTTTATTAGAAGGAATTTTTAGCACTGTAGAAATTGCCGAAAATCCTGAATTTTCTTTTGAAGGTCACCCAAACAATACTACCAAAGTACATTTGCAAACTTTGTATGATTTAGGTTTCACAAGATGTAGTTTCGGAGTGCAAGATTATGATGCAAAAGTTCAAAAAGCCATCAATAGAATTCAGCCTTTCGAAAATGTGAAAAACGTAACAGAATGGGCAAGAGAAATTGGGTATAAAAGCATTTCTCACGATTTGGTTTTTGGTTTACCGCACCAAACTTGGGACGCGATGGAATTTACCATCAGAAAGACTTTGGAATTAAAACCAGACCGTTTAGCGTTTTATTCTTACGCTCACGTTCCGTGGATTAAAGGAGTGGGGCAACGTGGTTTTGATGAAAATGATTTGCCAAGCGGCGAGGAAAAACGTAAACTCTACGAAAATGGTAAAAAATTATTGCAAGAATTAGGATATATAGAAGTTGGGATGGACCATTTTTCTCTTGAGCATGATGATTTATATCAATCTTTAATTCAGAAAAAATTACACCGTAATTTCATGGGTTATACTTCGAGTAACACTCAATTAATGGTTGGTTTGGGGATGTCTGCGATTTCCGATTCTTGGTATGCATTTGCACAAAACGAAAAGTCTGTAGAAGAATATCAAAAAAGAGTAGAAGAGGGTATAATTCCTGTGGTGAAGGGCCATATTCTGAATGAAGAAGATCTTAATGTAAGAAGGCATATTCTCAATCTAATGTGCCAGTTAGAAACTACTTTTACAGCAGAAAATTCTTTTGAAGAATTGCCAGAAGCTTTAGCAAAATTACAAGAAATGCAAGAAGATGGCTTAGTAGAAATATCAGAAAATGTTGTTAAGATTACCGAAAAAGGTAGAGTTTTTACCAGAAATGTAGCCATGGCTTTTGATCTAAGAATGATGAGAAAAATGCCAGAAACCAGATTGTTTTCTATGACGGTATAACATAATATTTACTTCTAAATATATAATAATCCTTGAGTTTTCAAGGATTTTTTATTTTAATTGAGCAATTAATGTGGAATTATTAAAAATCATATCAACAAAATTTTTATTTCAACTGATAATCATTATATTTGCCGACTATAATTTTTAATGTTGTAAACTTTAAACAATGCAAGGAAAAGGACTTATTACGATTGTAGCAATCGTTCTTGGGCTAATTTGTATGAACGAATTACTGCCAACTTGGTACTCTAGCAAGATAGAGAAAGAAGCAAGAGCTATTGCAGGAGATGATGATGCAAAATATAATAAAGAAATTGCACGTCTTTCTAAAGATACCATCAATCTTGGTTTTACAAAACTAAACTATGCCGATGCTAAGCAAAAAGAAATGAAGCTTGGTTTGGATTTGAAAGGTGGTATTAACGTTCTATTAGAAATCAACCAAAGAGACTTAGTGAATGATTTAACCAATTATACAACTAATCCTATTGTTATTGAGGCGCTAGACAGAACAGACAAAGTACAAAAACAATCTACAAAAACTTATATTGAAGATTTTTTCACTCAGTTTGATGTTGTTAACAAAGAAAAAAAGGCGAATTTAAAATTAGCTAGCCCAGAAGTTTTTGGTACTCAAAAATTAAGTGGTGAGATTAAATTTAATTCTTCTGATGACGATGTTAAAAGAATCATCAGAAATAAAATTGATGCTTCTGTAGGCACTGCTTTCGAGGTAATTAGAACCAGAATTGATAAAATGGGTGCTGTACAGCCAAACGTACAACGTGTACCTGGTACTGGTAGAATTGCGGTAGAAATGCCAGGGATTAAAGATAAAGATAAAGTAAAGAAAATGCTTTCTACTTCTGCAAAATTACAGTTCTGGGAAGTACAAAATATTAACGAGGTTTACCCTTATTTCGAACAATTATCTAAAATAGTTCCGCTTAAAGCAGATTCTATTGGTGTTGCTAAAAATACCAACTTAATTTCTTTACTTCAATTAAATAAATTAAGCCAAGGTGTTGGTAATATTAAATTATCTGATACAGCAGCGGTAAATAAAATCATCAACAGTCCAATTGCAGTGAAATTAAGACCTGCAAATCTTAAGTTTACTAAGTTTATGTGGGCTTATAAGCCACAAGATAACAATCAAGAGAACTTAGCTTTATTTGCTATTAGAGGTAACATCAACCAAAAAGCTCCTGTAGATGGCGCGGTAGATAGAGCAAGTATTAGCTATGATAATCTTGGTAGAATTGTTGTAGATATGCAAATGGATACAGAAGGGACTAAAGAGTGGGCTACTCTTACTGAGAAAAATGTTGGTAAACCAGTTGCAGTTACATTAGATAACGTAGTTTATACAGCTCCTAATGTAAACGAAAAAATACCTTCAGGTAGATCACAGATTTCTGGTAACTTTACACAAGAAGAAGCAAAAGAACTTACAGACGTATTAAGCGCAGGTAAATTACCAGCTTCAGCGAAAGTAGTTCAGGCAGATGTAGTAGGACCTTCTTTAGGTCAAGAATCTATTTCTGCTGGTTTATGGTCTTTCTTTATTGCATTCTTAATTATTGTAGCTTACATTATTTTCTATTACGGTGGAGCGGGTGTTTATGCAATTATAGCAATGATATTCAATTTATTTTACCTTTTTGGTATTATGGATTCCATCAATGCTACACTTACGCTTCCTGGTATTGCGGGGATTGTGTTAACAATGGCCATTGCGGTAGATACCAACGTAATTATCTACGAAAGAACTAAAGAAGAATTATTTGCAGGAAAATCAATTAAACAAGCATATACAGACGGTTTCAAGCACGCGTTAAATGCAATTATAGATGGTCACCTTACTTCATTACTAACGGCATTAGTATTATTTATCTTTGGTACAGGTCCAATTAAAGGTTTTGCGGTAACTACAGGTATTGGTCTTATTATGACGTTCTTTACTTCTGTATTACTATCAAGAGTGATGATTTTCCACAGATTGAACAAAGGGAAAGGACTTTCCGTTTGGACGCCAATTACTAAAAACTGGTTCAGAAATATTTGGATTGATTTTATTGGAAAAAGAAAATATTCTTACATTTTCTCTGTTATTATTACCATTGCGAGTTTAATTTCAATCTTTAAGTTAGGCTTCAAAACTGGGGTAGATTTCCAAGGAGGTAGAAGCTATGTGGTAAGATTTGATAAAGATGTAGATGCTACAGCAGCTCACGAATCTCTAGCTAAATTATTTGTTATTGGTGATGAGTCTAAAGCAGTTGATGTGAAGACTTTTGGGAACTCAGGCCAACTTAAAATAACTACAGACTATAAAATTGAAGACGAATCTATTGCAGCTGACCAAGAAATTGAGAAAAAATTATATGAAGGCTTAAAACCCTATATGCCAGCTAACATTAGTTTAGCAGACTTCAAAGAAGCGCATAATGGTGAATTAGGTATTGTTTCTTCTTCTAAAGTTGGGCCTACAGTTGCAGATGATATTAAAACGGGTGGTACTTATGCAGTATTAGCATCATTATTAGGTATCTTTATTTATATCTTATTTAGATTTAATAAATGGCAATTCTCTTTAGGTGCGGTTGCGGCTTTAGCACACGATGCAATTATTATTTTAGGTTTCTTCTCATTCTTTAAGAATATTATGCCTTTCAATATGGAGATTAACCAAGATTTTATTGCGGCAATTCTTACGGTTCTCGGTTATTCAATTAATGATACCGTAATTGTATTCGACAGAATTAGAGAATATCTAAAAGAAAGAAAATCTCTTACCCTTGCAGGTTTGTTTGATGATTCTATTTCTAGTACTTTAGGTAGAACTTTCAACACCTCAATTACTGTTTTATTGGTAATTATGGCGATTTTCTTCTTCGGAGGAGATAATCTTAAAGGATTTATGTTCGCATTATTCTTGGGTATTTTCTTCGGTACCTATTCATCAGTATTCGTTGCATCAGCAATTGCTTACGATTTCTTGAAGACGGGTAAAGAAGAAACTCCACACGAAAGAACAACCACAGAAAAATAACAGAAAGAGGCTGTCTCAAAAGGGCAGTCTTTTTTTTGAAAATCGTTTAAAACTTTGAATTTTCAATATTTTAAATTTGAAAATGAAAAGAATGACTTGAGAACATCAAAAAAGCAGTCTATTTTAGGCTGCTTTTGTCATTTTTTTCAGATTATGAGCAATGGCGAGAATTCCTATTTCTACCTCGACTTTATTTTTTCCTCGAAGCATGAATCGTTTAAAATTTTATTGTGTTTGAGTTCTGCAAAAACAGGTTCTACGTTGTAACACCATTGTTTTCGGAGTTCAGTGCCTTTCTTGGTGTTAAGAAGCCTAAAAACTCTTTCTCTTGTTTTTGCTAGTTTGGGATTGTTTTGTGAAGTGGTTATTTGTCCTTATTTTTGATCTTTTCTTTTACGTAGGCTTTATTTTTTTTGAATATGATTTGGTCTGTTTATTGCGGAAAGCCACATGAAATGGATATTCTCTTTCAAGGCTTGTTCCATTT
The DNA here is from genome assembly GCA_041909215.1 of Cloacibacterium sp. Classification (GTDB taxonomy): domain Bacteria; phylum Bacteroidota; class Bacteroidia; order Flavobacteriales; family Weeksellaceae; genus Cloacibacterium. The sequence goes on from JAYRDY010000039.1 coordinate 7,226, forward strand.
TCCGACTTGAATAAATGTTACTCAAGTACCCATAAATTAAAACTTTTAAAAGCATTTTAGGGTGATAACATGAAGTTCCACCTGGGGTTTGTAGTTTTTAATTAAATTTTTAATATCTAGGCCATCAATTATGTTCGAAACTATCCTCACAGGATGCTTTTCATCAATCAACTCTGATAAATTTGGAGGAAAAAGCAAATTTTCTTTGGGATTGTAATCTTTACAGACTAGCTTTGAACTACTTAACACAAAGCAATTTACAAATTTTGCTACAATTGGGAAAGCTTCGGCTTTGCTTTTTTGCATAAAAAAGGCTATCTCGCTTTTGAGACAGCCTCTTTTTTTATTAGTGTGTTAAGATGTTTTTTAAGTCTTGTTTCGTTTTGTTAACATCATCTTTTGTTTTCTGGATATCAGACTGCGTCTTTTTTACAGATTCAACAGCCTTAGCCGTTTCAGTGTTTACTTTGTTTGTAGCCTCATTTACTTTTGCATCAGCTTTTTCTATCGTTTTGTTGATAGTGCTGGTTGTTTCATTAACCGCTGTTTTTGCTTTGTATTCGGCAGTTTCTACTGCTGCGCTGCCTAAATCTTTTGCAGCTTGTTTTGTGTCTTCAATACTTTTTTTAGAAGATTCTAAAAAGTTTTCGTATTCAGTTTTTACTTTACCACCCTCAGAGATAAAAGTTTCTTTGGTAGTAATATATTTATTTTGTGCTTCTTCCAGTAATTTTTTAGCCTCTTCTATTTTAGCAGCATCTTTAGTAGCTAAAGCTTCGTCATAACTTTTCTGAGCGTTTTCTAAAGCAGAAGCAGCATCTTCATAAGTTTGGGTAAGGTCTGTTTTAGGCGCAGCATTTTCGTTTTTATTACAACTTTGGTTGATGAGCACTAAGCCTAATAATGATAATGAAAGAACAATTTTTTTCATTTGAGTTATTTTATTTAAGTTAAAGTAAAAATGTTTTTTTTATTATTTCAGAAATATTCAAAATTTATGCCCTAATGTAATTTAAAGAGAATTATTTAATTATTTTTTGTAATGATTTATCAATCAGTCTATTATTTTTAGTTTTGAGAATTTTTGTAACGATTGTTGTGCTTTAAAAACTAATTGTATAAAAAATATTAAGATGCAAAACCACGAGATAGATTACAAAATTCATGGTGAAGAATTACAATGTGTTGAAATTGAGCTGGATCCACAAGAAGCGGTAATTTCTGAACCTGGAAGTTTTATGATGATGACGGATGGGGTACAAATGCAAACCCTTTTTGGCGATGGCACAGAAACTGGCGGCTTTATGGGGAAATTATTTTCCGCAGGAAAAAGATTGTTAACTGGCGAAAATCTTTTTATGACGGTTTATACCAATATTTCTCATGAGAAAAGACATGTAAGCTTTGCTGCGCCGTATTCAGGGAAGATCTTGCCAATGGATTTATCTAAATTAGGAGGGAAGGTAATTTGCCAGAAAGAAAGTTTTCTGTGTGCCGCAAAAGGAGTTTCTGTAGGAATAGAGTTTCAGAAAAAGCTCGGGACTGGACTTTTCGGGGGAGAAGGTTTCATTATGCAAAAGTTAGAAGGAGACGGAATGGCTTTTGTGCACAGTGGCGGTTATGTTGTAGAAAAAGAATTGCAGCCTGGCGAGATTTTAAAGGTTGATACAGGTTGTATTGTGGCTTTTACCAATACGGTTTCTTATGATATTCAGTTTATTGGCGGAATTAAAAATACTATTTTTGGTGGCGAAGGCTTGTTCTTTGCACAACTTCGTGGTCCTGGTAAGGTGTGGATTCAGACTTTGCCTATCAGTAGATTGGCGAGCAGAATTTTACAATATGCTGGGCCTTCTGGTAGAAAAGAAGAAGGCAGTGTTTTGGGTAAATTCGGGAATCTGTTAGATGGAGACGGATTTTAGGAAAAAATATATTATTAACTATTGATTTCAAAAATAAAAGCGAACTTTTTAAGGTTCGCTTTTTTATTTTAGTTGCAGTTTCCATCAATATTACAAGAATCACCAGAATTGATGAGTTGTAAGCCTTTATCACCGTTAGAAAACTCAGTCCATGTTTTTTCTAATGCTTCTAAAAATAATTCGGGTTGTTGTGCCCCAGAAATTCCGTATTTATCATTTATTACAAAGAAAGGAACTGCGTTAATCCCTAACTGTGCAGCCAATTGCATATCTTGTTTTACAAGATAAGCCAATTCATCAGACTGTAACGCATTTTTGGCTTCTTCTTCGGAAAAGCCAATAGATTTTGCAATGTTGATGAGGGTTTCTTCATCATCAATATTTTGTCCCTTTAAAAATTGTGCTTCAAAGAGAGCTTCTTCCATTTCATTGACTAAATTTTTAGTTTTAGATAATTGAATCATCAAATGTCCTTTGAAGGAATTCGCCACCTTAGAATCATCAAAATTAAAATCAATTCCAGCTTCTTTACCTGCCATTTCCGCACCGCTATGCATCGCTTTTGCTCTTTCTACGGTTATTCCTTTTGCTTTTGCAAAGTATTCGTAAGGGTTAATGTCTGTTTGTGTAACCAAATTAGGATCTAACTGGAAACTGTGCCAAGTGATTTCTAATTGCTCAGCGTGAGGGAATTTTTCTAATGCTTTTTCGAATTTTCTCTTTCCGACAAAGCAAAAAGGACAGCGGATGTCGCTCCAAATATTTATTTTCATTTCTTTTAAAATTTACTACACAAAAATACTTTAAATGAAGCTTTATTTCCATTGATGTATGTTAAAATTGAGTCAAAAAACTTTTCCACAAAATTTTTGATATAAATTAAGTTTCATTAAATTTGTGAGTTATTGGTTTTTTAACGTTTAAGCCAAAAAGCAGGAAAGTATATGAGTGAGAATACACAGGTAAATTATTCAGAAGAAAACATACGAACGCTCGATTGGCAAGAGCACATTCGTCTTCGTCCAGGGATGTACATTGGGAAGTTAGGAGACGGTTCTTCTGCGGATGATGGTATTTATATTTTATTAAAGGAAATCATTGATAATTCTATTGATGAATTCCGTATGAAATCTGGTAAAAGGATAGAAATTAAAGTAGATGAAGGCAAAGTTACCATTAGAGATTTCGGGCGAGGAATTCCTTTAGGGAAAGTGGTAGATGCTGTTTCTAAAATGAATACCGGTGGTAAGTACGATTCTAAAGCTTTCAAAAAATCAGTTGGTCTTAACGGGGTGGGTACCAAAGCAGTAAATGCTCTTTCAGAATATTTTAAAGTGCGTTCTTTCCGTGAAGGGAAGATGAAGATTGCAGAATTTTCTAAAGGAAATATTACCGAAAATTATCCTGAAACAGATACGTCAGACAGAAATGGTACTGAGATTTCCTTCATCCCAGATCGTAGTATTTTCTCCAATTTTAAATTCAGAAAAGAATATATTGAGAGAATGCTTCGTAATTATGCCTATCTTAACCCCGGTTTGAAGATTATTTTTAACGGAGAAACCTATTTTTCTGAAAACGGACTTAAAGATTTGCTTAATGAAGAGCTAGAAGGAGAAATTCTTTATCCCATTGTTCATTTAAAAGACGAAGATATAGAACTCGCTATTACCCATTCTGATAAATCACAAACCGAGACGTATTTCTCTTTCGTAAACGGACAAAACACTACGCAAGGTGGTACGCACCTTAATGCCTTCCGTGAAGCGTATGTGAAAACCGTTCGGGAGTTTTTCAATAAAAATTTCGAAGCAGCAGATATTAGAAAATCCATCATTGCAGCGATTTCTATTAATGTTGAAGAACCTGTTTTTGAGTCGCAAACCAAAACAAAACTCGGTTCTAACGATGTAGGACCTAATGGCCCAACGGTAAGAACTTTTATTATTGATTTTTTAAAGAAAAAACTCGACGATTTTTTACATAAAAACCCAGAAGTAGCAGAAGCCATTCAGAGGAAAATTATTATCTCAGAAAGAGAAAGAAAAGAACTTTCTGGTATTCAGAAATTAGCCAGAGAAAGAGCCAAAAAGGTTTCTTTGCACAATAAAAAACTTAGAGATTGCAGACAGCATTATAACGACCAAAAAGCTTCTAGAAAATCGGAAACACAAATTTTTATTACCGAGGGAGATTCTGCATCTGGCTCTATCACCAAATCCAGAGATGTAGAAACCCAAGCGGTTTTTTCCTTAAGAGGGAAACCCTTAAACTGTTACGGACTTACCAAAAGAGTAGTTTATGAAAATGAGGAATTCAACCTTCTACAAGCTGCTTTAAATATTGAAGATTCTCTGGAAGATTTGCGCTACAATCAGGTAATTATTGCAACCGATGCCGATGTTGATGGGATGCATATTCGATTATTGATGATTACTTTTTTCTTGCAGTTTTTCCCTGATTTAATTAAAAACGGTCACTTGTATATTTTGCAAACGCCACTTTTCAGAGTAAGAAATAAAAAAGAAACCAGATATTGTTATTCTGAAGAAGAAAGGGTAAAAGCGCTAAATGAATTGGGTAAAAACCCTGAAATTACACGATTCAAAGGTTTAGGAGAAATCTCGCCAGGAGAGTTCAAAAATTTTATAGGCAAAGATATTCGTTTAGAACCAGTTGTTATTGGTAAAGACCAAACGATTGATAATTTGTTAGAGTTTTATATGGGCAAAAATACACCAGACAGACAAACATTTATCTTAGAAAATTTAGTAGTAGAAGATCCGGATATTGATAAAAAAGAACTTTAAAATGATATTATAAATAAAACTAACAACACAAAAACACAATGAGATTAAGTAACCGTACCAAAGCTCCTTTTTACAATTTTGTAATCACATTAATTAATGTATTAATAATTGTAGGATTAGTAGCTTTTATATTAGAAAAAACAAGATTAGCAATGTTCGGGCACGAAAGTATTTTATTTATAATAATTCCTGTTGCTCTCTTATTTTTATTTATCATGAGAGGAAGACAAATTTTTGAATATGATAGTGATGGCGAAGCGGTAAATTTTAAAAATAGAAACATAATTCCTTTTTTAAGTAAAGAAGCAAGAGATGAGTTTCCTAAATATAAACTCGTTTCTTATGAAATCGTAAACGCTATTTTATTTAAAAAATTATACATCAGAATTAAAAGTAAAAAAGAACATATTGCTGTTTTAAAATACGATATTTCTTATCTATCAAACAGAGAAATAAGAGATTTAAAAACATCGCTTGGTAAAATTGTAAGAACCAATAGACAAGTAAGACAAGAAGACGGTAACACGCAAAGTTAACAATGGAAGAAAACGAGCACAAAGAAGAGTCCCTTAAAAAAGTATCTGGTTTATACAAAGATTGGTTTTTAGATTACGCTTCGTACGTAATTTTAGACAGAGCTATTCCGTCTGTTTATGATGGTTTTAAACCAGTACAGCGCAGAATTATGCATTCTATGCGCGAGCTAGAAGACGGCAGATACAATAAAGTTGCCAATATTGTAGGAAATACCATGAAATATCACCCTCATGGTGATGCTTCTATTACAGATGCAATGGTGCAAATTGGCCAAAAAGAATTGCTCATTGATACCCAGGGAAACTGGGGGAATATCTACACAGGAGATTCCGCTGCAGCAGCCAGATATATAGAAGCAAGGCTAACGCCGTTTGCTTTAGAAGTGGTTTTCAACCCGAAAACTACTGATTGGGTAAAATCTTATGATGGGAGAAATAATGAACCGATTGATTTACCCGTAAAATTCCCTTTGCTTTTAGCACAAGGAGTTGAAGGAATTGGGGTAGGACTTTCTACCAAAATTATGCCTCATAATTTTAATGAATTAATAAGTGCTTCTGTTGCTTATTTGAAAGGCAAAAAATTTGAACTTTATCCAGATTTTCAAACGGGAGGTTTACTAGATGTAAGCAATTATAATGATGGTCAACGTGGCGGAAAACTTCGTACTAGAGCCAGAATTATTCAAAAAGATAAAAATACACTTTGCATTACCGAGCTTCCTTTTTCTAAAAATACGGGCGATTTAATAGATTCTGTAATCAAAGCCAACGAAAAAGGGAAAATCAAAATCAAAAAAATTGAAGATAATACTT
>JAYRDY010000040.1:0-13142 GCA_041909215.1 Cloacibacterium sp.
ATTACAGTCCACTATTTTGAAGTTGAGCAATACAAGCATCTATTTCTTTCACTAATCTATTGATATGGTTTTTCATCAATCTATTATGATCTGGATTGCCAGATATTGCTGAGATTAATTTTATTTTTTTTTGCTGTTCTATTAACTCCTGATTTTTTTTATGCTCTTCTTCATATTTTAATTTTAAATTACTGTAGTCTTCTGATAAAGTAGCGTGTTTTTCTGAAAGTTCTTTATAACTTTTGGCTACCTCCAGAATCTTCTTTTCGAGTAAAGAAAAATTATTTTCAAGTTCTTTTAGCATTACAGGTGTTAGTTCTAACTAATGCAAAAATATAAAAAAAGATTTTTATATAGAGAAATTTTTATGTTTATTTTAAAGTAAAACTTTAAATAAAAAAGAAGATTCCGCAGAATCTTCTAAAAATCATTTATTTATGTGTCTTTATTACTCAAATTTCAACACAAACATAAAGGCTCTGGTTTGCATGGTACTCATTGCTGTGGCCCAATATGGTGGGGTTCCTTGGTTATCTGCTCTTAATTCATTATTAAACATAAAGGTTCCTCTAAAAGCTGGCGTTAACTTAAATCTAGAGAAGTAGAATTGTATGCCTACTTCTGCACTCCAAGCAAAATTATGTGTTGTAGAACGGAAGATCCCTTGCTGATTATCATCTGATGATTTTGAATTGGATTGTAAATTGAGCATGTAATTAATACCTGCTGCTGCATAAGGTCTGGAATTATACCATCTGTCTCCGTGGATTTCTAATAAAATAGGTACATCTACGTAAGTGGCTTTTACTCTTCTTATGGTATCGTTTCTTGTTAAATCTATTGGCGTGAAAGGATTATTGGCATCCGTGGCATAAATATCATTAATTTGCGTTTTGAAGGTAAGTTCTCTTTCTACAAATTGTAAACCGGGTTCTACCCTCAAATCAAAATGATCATTAAGTTTCATTTTACCAATTAAACCTGCTCCGAAGCTGTAGGTTGGCTTTGAGAGAACAAGATTTTTTTTATCGTACATCCCATATTTAGGATCTAAAACGATTTTGTAATCATAATTATTAAGATTAAGAAAAAACCCCCAACTGTAGGTGTTATTATCAAAACCTTCTAATCTTTCTTGCCGATCGTTGTTTCTGAATTGTGCATTTGTATAAAGAAAGCTTTGTACAATTATTACAGTTAATATTTTAAAAAATATTTTTTTCATTTGAGTTTATTTGGTTGCCTTGTATATGGTTGCTATACCCAGACTTAGTTTTTTATATTCTACTTTTTTGAAACCTACATTTTCTAGAATACTTTTCATTTTTTCTCCGTATGGGAAAGCGTTTACAGAGTCTGGCAAATACGTGTATGCCCTATTGTCTTTAGACACCAATTTACCAATTTGTGGTAAAATATTTTTGAAATAAAACATATAAAATGGCGCTAAAAACCCTTCAACTTTAGAAAACTCAAGAATGTAAACACTTGCATTTTCTTTTACCACTCTTCTTAACTCTGTTAAACCTTTTTCTAGATTCTCGAAGTTTCTTACTCCAAATGCAACGGAAACTGCATCGAATTTATTATCCTCGAAAGGAAGATTTTCTGCATCTCCCTTCATCATTTCTATTTTGTCTGATAAATTAATTTTGCTAATCTTATCAATCCCTACGTTGAGCATTTGTTGTGATAAGTCTAAACCTACAACATTTGCACCAGTACCTTTTTGCACTGTTATTGCTAAATCTCCTGTACCTGTAGCAACGTCTAAAACCAACTTAGGATTGTCTTTATTCATCCATTTTACTAAAGTATTTCTCCACAAAACGTCTATTTTCATAGAAAGTACGTGGTTGAGTAAATCATACTTTGGAGCAATGTTATCAAACATATCCTCTACTTGTGTTTTCTTACTTTGGTCTGTATTATAAGGGGTTACCTGCATTGTTTTAATTGATAAAATTAATAATTTATTCTCTGAATTTTATTGATAGTTTTCTCTGTAAAAATCTAGAAAATCTTGTTTTCTGTAGATTTTGGTTCTAGATTCTATTTTGTCTATATTTTTAATTACTTTATCATAATCTTCGTCTAGATTATAATAAAAATCTTCAATATATAGTTTCTTTTTATGCTTAACATGTCCTGGCAATCTTTGTCCATCAACTTCAAAAGAACCTGCCATCAACAAAGAATCCTTATTAGGTACATATCCGTAAAACTGACGGTGAATATAATAATCACTATTCGTAATATTAAGAAGACCTCTGTATTGTGTTACTTGGAAAGCAGAATCAAACAACAGTTTTTTCTTATCATCAAAAACCTTAATTGTATTTTGTTTACCTCTGTTTAAATCAACTTTTACATACTGCCCAGAAGCAATAATTTTCTCATCACCATTATTTATTTTAAAATAATAGGTCTTATTGGTTGGGTTATCAACCAAATATTCATTTTTTTTTGCTAAAAAAACAAAGTAAATTCCAAAAGCTACTAACGTAACAAAAGCAGCTACAGCAAAGCCAATTAAAGGTGCATTTTTCTTCATATTCTAAAAAATAGACTTTTGCAAATTTAAGAATAATTTTAATTGTGGTAGATATGATTTTAATTTATAAATTTGTGCCTTATTTATTTTAAAAATCATAAAAAATATGCCTAGCTCAGTTATAATTGGATCAGGAAGTTGTGTGCCAAATAGAATAATAGATGGTTCTTATTTTATGGACTCTGTTTTCTATACAGATGCAGGAGATCTAATAGACAAACCTAATGATGAAGTCATCAGAAAATTTATAGACATTACAGAAATTGAAGAAAGAAGATATATAGATGATGATCTTGTAAATACAGATTTGGGTTACCAGGCTGCCAAAGAAGCTATTTATGATGCACGCATAGAAAAAGAAGAGATAGATTATATTATCTACGCCAGTAATTTTGGAGAAGTTACCAAAGAAGGCATTCCTAACTTTATGCCAAGTATGTCTGCCAGAGTTAAAAACAAACTAGGCATTAAGAACAGAAAATGTATTACTTATGATATGATTTTTGGCTGTCCAGGTTGGGTTGAAGGAATGATTTTGGCTGATAACTTATTAAAACTAGGCAAAGCCAAAACCATTTTGGTGATTGGTGGCGAAACACTTAGCCGCGTTACCGACCCTTACGACAGAAATAAATTAATCTTTGCTGATGGCGCAGGAGCCGTTATTTTACAAGCTACAAACGAAGAAAACGTTGGTATTATTACAACCAATACAGTTTGTGATAACGCAGAAGAACTTAACTATTTAGAATGTTCTAAATCTTTAAACCCAGATGCAGAAGTAAAAGACAAGTTATATATTAGAATGCACGGCAGAAAAATCTATGAATACGCTCTTAAAAACGTACCAACAGCTGTAAAAGAAACAATGGATAATGCGGGCATTTCTATTGAAGATATTGATAAAATTTTAATGCACCAAGCCAATGCAAAGATGGACCACGCAATGGTTTCCAGACTTTTTAAATTGTATGGCAAATCAGAATATGATGAAGCCGTTTCTCCTATGACGATTCAAAAATTCGGAAACTCTTCCGTTGCTACTATTCCTACAATGTATGATTTAATTGCTAAAGGAGAAATGGACGGTCAATCTTTCAAAAAAGGAGGTTACATCGTAATGGGCTCTGTAGGTGCAGGGATGAATATTAACTGTATTGTCTATAAAATGCCCTAATTTTCAAATCTTTTTTGAAACAAAAACTTAAAAACTTCGACTAAAACCTTTGTCGGAGTTTTTTTTGAAACATTATCTATGAAAAATAATTTTTTGGTGCTTTTAGCCCTATTTTTTCTTGCAGAATTTTACGTTTACCAAGCGGTAAAAACCATTACCAACAATCCTTACACAAAGCTTGGTTATGGCGTTTTCACCATTGCTGGTTACGCACTTATTCTCTATTGGTTGCTTACCTTCAACAGAGCTTCAAGAGATCATCACCAAGTACAATTAATGATTTCAGCAATCATGATTTTTGTTTTCCCGAAAATATTAGCCATTCTATTTTTATTCGTAGGCGATATTTCTAGAGTTTTTGAATTCGGTGCGAAATACGCTTTTACAGAAAACAAAAGTTTCCCAGAACGCCGTAAATTTATTTCTTTATTGGCACTGGCTTCTGCGGGCGTTTTTTCTGCTTTTTCTATTGATGGAATCATCTTCGGGAAATACAGACATACTGCAAGAAAAGTAAAACTGAAGATTAAAAATTTACCTCAAAATTTCAAAGGATACAAAATTGTTCAGATTTCGGATGTCCACAGCGGAAGTTTCTTCAAACCAGAAAAACTACAACACGCTATAGATTTAATTAATGAACAAGATGCAGATTTAGTGCTTTTCACAGGAGATATGATTAATAATTACGCTGACGAATTCAAACCATTTATTTCTTTATTTAAAAGTATTAAAGCGAAAGATGGTAAATTTTCTGTTTTAGGAAACCACGATTACGGAGATTATGGCGCTTGGAATTCTAAAGAAGAAAAAGCACAAAACATCCCTAATTTAGAAAAATATCAAGAAGAAGCAGGTTTTACTTTGCTTAAAAACGAAAATGTTTTCATTGAAAAAAATGGAGAAAAAATCTATATTTTAGGGGTAGAAAATTGGGGAATTGCACCATTTCCGCAGTTTGGAGATTTAAATAAAGCTTTAGTAGGCGTTCCTGAAAATGCAGTAAAAATTTTGATGAGCCACGATCCAACTCATTTTGATGAAGTGGTGAAACATCATAAAACAAATGTTCAGCTTACTCTTTCTGGTCACACCCACGGAATGCAATTCGGCATTGATTTGAAATATTTTAAATGGTCTCCTGTAAAATTCAAATATAAAAAATGGATAGATTTGTATGAATCTGCAGGCAAATATCTTTACGTAAACAGAGGATTTGGCGTTTTAGCTTTCCCTGGTAGAATTGGGATGAAACCAGAAATTACAGTTTTTGAACTTTCTTAAATCAATTAAAAGAAAAAATCTTTCATTCTGTTAACTGCCCATTCGCTTTCTTCCAAATAGAGCAAAAATCTGCCCAATTTATCTTCCATTTGCTTTCCTAAATTGTATTTTCGGTAAAAAGGCAGCCCAAATTTACTATGGTTGAGTTCTACAAACTGCCAAGAATTGAGGTAAATTACAATATACTCATCATCTCCTTTCATAGAATTATTCACCATATTTTTATAGAAAAACAAAGGAATCATCTGGAAAGTAAAATCATTATAAGGCAGTTTAGAATAAGGCGACCAACTGTCTGGTACAATCACCAAATCGTTTTCTTCGTAAACTGTTTTTTTATCAAAATCTTTATTGAGCCAAAAAATCTGAGAAAAATACATCGAAGAATGATAGTTGAAATGCATTCTCTTAACGACATCAGACTTGTGTTTATGCTGAGGAAATTGTCTTATACCGCTTATAAATTTGCCTGTAATTTCTTCGGCTTTCAGTTTAGCCTTCACAATTTCTTCTTCCGAAGACTTTTTATTTAAAATGCCCAACTCATGACCTTTTTTCACCAATAACTTTAATAATTCTGGTATTTTTTCTACCAAAGAAACTTCTACAAAAAAAGTACTGAGAACAAAATGTTTATCCAGTACATCTATAATTTTTTGAGTTCCTGCAAGGGTTATGCTCAATAACTCTTCATCAGAAACCAAATGTTTATTTTTTTCAGGAATTGCAGGTGCAATTATATTAAAACTTAACAATATCATTCAGTAAAAATAAAAAACTTTGCCTATTCAAGACAAAGTTTTACACATTCATATCATTTAAATAAGAGCTACTCTATTATTTACCCAGTTTTACTCTAAGGTTTTTCAGCATATCTTTCGTGATTTCTGTCATTCCGAATTCATAATGTAAGCCCCAATCTTTTCTCGCTACAGAATCATCAATAGAAGCAGGCCAAGAATCTGCAATGGCTTGTCTAAAGTCGGGTTGATAATCAATCTCAAAATCTGGAATTTCTTTTTTGATTTCTTCAGCCAATTCTTTTGGCGTAAAGCTCATTCCGCCCAAATTATATGAAGAGTGAACGGTTAAACTTTCCTTAGGAGCTTTCATTAATTGTAGTGTTGCATTGATAGCATCATCCATATACAACATGGGCATTGCTGTATTTTCTGAAATAAAACTTGTGTATTTGCCTTCTTCAATAGCTTCGTAAAAAATTTCAACTGCGTAATCTGTAGTACCACCACCCGCTGGCGTTTTCCATGAAATTAAACCAGGATATCTAATACTTCTGATATCTACTCCAAATTTTTCGTGATAATATTCGCACCATTTTTCCCCAGCCATTTTAGAAATTCCGTAAACGGTAGTTGGGTTAAGCACTACATCTTGACCTACATTTTCCTTCGGAATTCCTTTACCAAAAACAGCGATAGAACTTGGCCAAAATATCTTCTGTATTAAGCCTTCTTTGGCCATTTCCAGAAAATTAAGAAGAGGTTCTACATTGAGTTTCCATGCAAAATGAGGTTGCCTTTCTGAAGTTCCAGACAATAAAGAAGCCAAATGATAAACCGTTGTAATTTCGTAGTCTTTTATAATTTGTCGCACCAATTGTGTGTTAGAAACGTCCATCCTTTCATAGTAACCCGCCGAAGTTAGTTTTTTATCCCATCTATCTAACCCAGAAGCAATCACATTTTCTGCTCCGTGCATTTTCACTAATCTTTGGGTAAGTTCTGTACCAATCTGCCCTAAAGCACCAGTAATCAAAATTTTTTCCGTTTTCGTTTTGGTCTCCATTTTACGTTTTTGAATTTCTACAAATTTAAAAATTTTGAAATACCATCAAAATCAAATAAAATGAATTATTATCACTCAGATTTTTAATTCATCAAATTAAAATGAAGCAATTGGTAAAAGCTTTTAATTTTTTACATCATTAAAAATAATTTAGTTTATTTTTGAAAAAAATTTTAGCAATGAAAAAATATTTTTTCCTTCTATTCATCATCACAAATTTCGTTTCAGCACAATTCACCAAGATTAATATTGTAAAAGAAATTCATACCCAAAACAAGGGAATGGTAGTTTCTGCACATCCTTTGGCAAGTGAAGCAGGCGCTAAAATTCTGAAAATGGGTGGTAATGCTTTTGATGCAGCTATTGCTACGCAATATGCGTTGGCGGTAGTCTATCCACAAGCTGGTAATATTGGCGGTGGCGGATTTCTTGTAGGATACACGCAAAAAGGAGAAAAAATTGCTTTAGACTACAGAGAAACAGCTCCTACAAAGGCTTACAGAGATATGTATCTTGATGAAAAAGGAAAAGCCAATACCGATTTATCACAAAACGGAAGATTAGCCGTTGGCGTTCCGGGTTCTGTTTCAGGAATGTTTTATACCCACAAAAAATTTGGGAAATTGCCTATGGCGACTCTCATTCAGCCAGCAATTGATTTAGCCGAAAAAGGCTTTGCCATTACCGAAAGAGAGGCCAATTTATTGAATGCAACCAAAGAAGATTTTTTAAAGCATAATACACACAAAACTGCTTTCACGAAAGAAACTCCTTGGAAACAAGGCGATTTATTAATCCAAAAAGAATTAGCAAACACTTTAAAACTGATTCAAAAAAACGGAGAAAAAGCTTTTTATGAAGATAAAAACGCTCAACTTTTAGTAGAAGAAATGAAACGTGGCAACGGAATTATTTCTCTGGAAGATCTCAAAAATTACAAAACCAAAGAACGCAAAGCTTTAAGTTTTGATTATAAAAACCACGAAGTTGTTTCAATGCCATTACCTTCTAGCGGCGGAACGCTTTTGGCACAAATGCTAAAAATGTCTTCTTTTGAAGACCTTAGCAAATACGAACAAAATTCGCCTGAAGCACTACAAATTATGGTAGAAGCAGAACGCAGAGCTTATGCAGACCGAGCAGAATATATGGGTGATCCTGATTTTATTGAAGACAAAACTCAACTATTAATTTCTGATGATTATCTTAAAAACCGTTGGAAAAGTTTCAGTTTTGATAAAGCCACTCCAAGCGCTGATGTTGGCAGAATTATTCATCAACCCAAAGAATCAGACCAAACCACACATCTTTCAATTATTGATAAATTTGGGAATGCAGTTTCTGTTACCACAACTTTAAACGGTTTATACGGCAGTAAAGTGGTGGTAAAAGGTGGCGGTTATTTTCTGAATAACGAAATGGACGATTTCTCGGTAAAACCTGGTGTTCCTAATATGTTTGGCGCTGTTGGTGGCGAGGCAAATTCCATCGCTCCGAACAAAAGAATGCTGAGTTCTATGACGCCAACTATTGTATTGAAAAACCAAAAACCTTACATTATTGTTGGTACTCCTGGTGGTACTACCATCCCGACTTCGGTGTACCAAAGTATTGTGAATGTGATTGATTTTAAAATGAGTCCTAACCTTAGCATCAATACGCCAAAATTTCATCATCAATGGTTGCCAGAAGTGGTTTTTGTAGAAAAAAACTTCCCAGAACATACCATTAAAGTTTTAGAGCAGAAAAATTACAGCTTCGAAAAACGTGGTGGAATTGGCAGAACAGAAATGATTATTGTGGATGAAAAAGGAAACTCAACCGCCGTTGCAGATGGCCGTGGTGACGATTCTGTAGCGGTTGAGGATTAAAAATAAATACTTAAAACAAAAAAAAGGAATATGATGGATTGACTTATTTAAAAATTTCTTCTAAAATTTTAAATCGGCTTTCGAAAATAAATTTCACTTTGTTTTTCACATAAAAACCAGCCAACAAATCGCCTAGAATACCCAACGGAAGCTTGAAATTAACAATATCCGTCATTTTCACTTTTCCGTCTGGTGTTTCTTCGAAGTGATGTTCGTGGTGCCACATTGCGTAAGGGCCAAAGCGCTGTTCATCAACAAAAAAACCTTTTTTATCTTCAGATCTTAAAGGACTTTCAAAATGGGTAATTTCTGTAATCCAATTGCTTTTTACCATTGGTAAAATCCCGATTTTGTAGGTAATAATCTGCCCAAGATAAGTTTTTGCCGGCGGATTATTGGTAATCTGAAATTTCATTTCAGAAGGCGTAATTTTATCTAAATTGGTAGGTACGGTAAAAAAATCCCAAGCATTTTCTAACGAAATTGGCAAAATTTGCTCAGAAATTAATGTGTAAATTCCTGATTGTTTTGTAATCTTAATTTTCATTTTTTAATTATTTTTCAAAGCCATGTTAGTAGGATAATTCCATTTTTTTCTAAAATATTCAAACAACAAAACGCTTCCGTACAACATAGAAAAGCAATAAAAACTGTCTTCTAAAGGCATTGTCCCTACTCTAATTCCTAGATTTTCATGATTATCATAAAACACTACTGGATTTTCTGAATAACTGCCTGTAAGTGCAGAATTTACAAAGAAAAAAGGAATGTAAATAATGATGAAACTGATGTAAAATCTTCTGGCATATCGCCATTGGAAAATCATTTGAAATACCATAAGCAAAGTGAATAAACCGAAACTTGCTGCGGTATAAATTTTGTCTAAATTCCAAGTAAAAACGCCAAAACTGATGATAAAAAGCAATATTGTAATACCTTGAGTGAAACTTTTAGACAACTGAAACTTCGGAAAAAAATATTCCATAGAATAGTGAATAAAATTGCTGGAATAAGGAATAAGCATAAAGAAAAGCCACTCTTCTAAAGGCAATTTAAAAAGTTCGTAACCCAATAAATATTCTTTATTGAACCCCCAAACGTTTTCATAAGCGAAATAAATATC
Source organism: Cloacibacterium sp. (assembly GCA_041909215.1). GTDB lineage: Bacteria > Bacteroidota > Bacteroidia > Flavobacteriales > Weeksellaceae > Cloacibacterium. Next base: position 9,816 of record JAYRDY010000040.1, read on the forward strand.
CCACAAAATAAAGAAAAAACCTACCGTAAATATCGCCAAGAAATAAGGCTTCCAAAAACGGATGAAATTCATCCATTTTCTTTCAAAACTGAACAAAAAGGGCACGCTAAAGCTCAGAATATCAAGCGCTATGTAATAATATTGCTGCAATTGGTTGTCGATTATTGGTTATTGATTATCAGAAAATTTTAATTCTTAACTTTCAATTGTTCTCTGAAGTATTTCAACGGAACGAAAAGCATTCCGAAGCACTCTCCTTCTTCTTTGCCAAGATGTTTGTGGTGCATTTTGTGCGCTTTTCTCAATCCTCTTAAATACCAATTATTGGTTTTATCAAACCACTTGAAACGTCTATGAATCAGCACATCATGAACCAGAAAATAAGCCATTCCGTAGAATAAAATTCCCAAGCCTACAAAAAACATCCAATTAATTCCGTTTAATGTACCAAAATAAAATAACAGAATACTTGGGATGGCAAAAATCACGAAAAAAAAGTCGTTTTTTTCAAAAACATGAGGATAACCTGGCTGGTGATGATCTTCGTGAAAATACCAACCCAAACCATGCATTATGTATTTATGTGTAAGCCACGTAACGCCTTCCATGGCTACAAAAACGCCTAAAGTAATTAAAATATATTGTACAATTTCCATTTTTTGATTTTAAATGTTTAAATATTTTTTGATGAATATCACAAGATTATCATCATCAGAATTTTTATAATTTTTAAGAATAAAGTTGCGGTCGGTTTCAATATTCTTATCATACCCTAAGAAACTTGGAGTTTTCTCCTGAGAGATTAATCTCATCAATCTAATTTCCACATTATTAGGATCTTTTTTCACCGCTTCTTCCAGCATTTTTTTCCCTTTATTGAAGTAAGAATATTTACTTATAGGATTGCCAGCATGCTTTGCCATGAAGAAGTTCCCTACTGCACCGAAAGCCAAATAAATGGGTTTTTTAGTGGTTTCGAAGGCAGTTTTAGATTTAGAAATAAGCGTTTTACTTACTTCTTCAGAGTTTTCTCCTTTTTGCAAATAACCTCTTAATTCAACTAAACTTTGTGCATTAGCAAAACTGCAAATCAATAAAAATACCAGAACAAACTTTTTCATATTTTATATTATTTATCTTACGAAGTTAAGATTTTTGGCTAAAATCATTTCTCCAAAAAGATATACTTTTCTAGCATTAGAAACACTAATTCTTTTTTGCATTAGCGCTTCTGGCCTACATTTTTTAATTTTTTTGAACAAATTCGTATAATACTTATAAGCCATAAAAACTGCTAATCTAGAAGACATTGGCAACATTTTAATTCCTATTAAAGAATGTTCAAAATCTTTGGCAATGTCTTTCTCTATTTCTAATTTATCTTGAAGCGAAAAGTTTCTGAAATTAACATTCGGGAAATAGGTTCTTCCTAAATCTGTATAGTCGGCAGAAATATCTCTTAAAAAGTTGATTTTCTGAAAAGCTGCTCCCAAACTTTGTGCATAAGGCTTCAGTTTTTCATACTCTTCAGTATTTCCATCAACAAAAACTTTAAGACACATTAAGCCAACAACTTCTGCGCTTCCGTAAATATATTCGTTGTATTTTTCATCATTCAAATCTTTAATTTCGCCCAAATCCATTCTCATAGAATGTAAAAATGCATCTACTAAATGTTGAGGAATATTTTTCTCTCTTTGAGTGTTACAAAACGAATGCAGAATAGGATTGAGAGAAATACCCAATTCTAAAGCATCTCTGTAATTTTTTTCGAATTCGTCTAATAATTTCGCTTTGTCGTAATCGTGAAATGTATCTACAATTTCGTCCGCAAAGCGTACAAAACCATAAATATTGTAAATATGCTGTCTAATTTCCGGCTTAAACAAAGTGGAAGCTCGCGAAAAAGACGTGCTGTATTTCTCGGTTACCATTTTCGAGGTAAGCCCAGAAATTTGATTGAAAATTTGGAAATTATTCATAACTTTTAGTGGTTTATTGGTGGTTATTGTGTTTGTTATCGGTTAATTTTCTTAAAAATATAATCTGTAACTACTTTTCCAGAAATTAATGCTGGCGGAACTCCTGGACCAGGAACGGTTAATTGCCCTGTGTAAAAAAGATTTTTAAGTTTCTTGTTATCAATTTGTGGTCTCAAAATCGAGGTTTGTAATAAAGTATTTGCCAATCCGTACGCATTTCCTCTGCAAGAATTGTATCTTTCTTTAAAATCTTTCACTCCAAAAGACTTTTTGAAAACAACGTGTTTACGTAAGTCCACACCTGTATTTTGCTCTATTCTATTCATAATCAAATCAAAATATTGGTCATGAATTTCTTGACTGTCTTCTAAATCTACCGCCACTGGAATTAAAAAGAAACCGACTTCTTTACCTTCTGGTGCTAATTCTGGTTCTGTAATGGATGAAAAATTTGCGTAAAAAAGTGGTTTCTTAGGCAACTGTGGTTCATCATAAATCTCGACAGCATGTTTTTCAAAATCGGTATCAAAAAACAAATTATGATGCAATAATTTCTCCACCTTTTTATCGAAAGCTACATAATACAAGAAAGATGAAGGTGCGAAAACTTTTTTCTTCCAATATTCATCAGAGTAATTCTTAAGATCAGGGTTTAGTAATTTTTCGGTATGGGCATAATCTGCACCAGAAATTACGATATCAGCAGAAAAAATTCCGTTTTCGGTAATAACATTGGTAACATATTCTCCTTTATTTTCAATTTTAATAACCGTTTCATTTACCAAAAATTCTACGCCCAACTCTTTGGCTAATTTTGCCATTCCCAAAGCTACTGCATTAAAACCACCTTTAGGATACCAAGTTCCCAAACCAAAATCTGCGTGATTCATAAAATTGTAAAAAGCAGGTGTGTCATTCGGTTTTGCCCCCAAAAACAACACTGGAAACTCCAAAATACTTCTTAATTTAGGATTTTTGATGTTTTTTCTTACGGTTTGCGAAATATTTTGCACAAAAAGATTCACTCTTTTTGCTGTTTCAAAACTCATCAATTCTAAAATAGATTTGCCCGGATTGTACACCAAATCTTGCATGGCAATCTCGTAGTTTTTACGAGAATCTTCCATGAATTTCCTCAGATGTTTGCCACTACCTGGTTCTATGCGTTCGAAGGTTTCAATAATTTTTTCAGGCTCATCAGCAATATCAATATAATCGTCTTCGCCAAAATACACGCGATAACCTGGCGAAAGTTTTTCTAATTGATAATAATCTGAAACTTTTTTGCCAAAATCTGCAAAAAAACGCTCGAAAATATCGGGCATCCAATACCAACTTGGGCCCA
>JAYRDY010000041.1:0-13106 GCA_041909215.1 Cloacibacterium sp.
AACACGGCGTAAAAATAATCATGGTAGATTATTTACAGCTCATGACGGCCAATTCTGGAGGAAAAGGCGGAGGAAACAGAGAACAAGAAATTGCAACCATCTCGCGTTCCCTAAAAGCTATTGCCAAAGAACTCAACGTGCCTGTTATCGCACTTTCTCAGCTTTCCAGAACGGTAGAAACCAGACCCAATAAAAGACCTCAACTTTCAGACTTAAGAGAATCTGGAGCGATTGAACAAGATGCCGACATTGTATCTTTTATTTATAGACCAGAATACTATAAAATAGACACTTGGGAAGACGAAACGCCTTCTGCAAACCAAGCAGAACTCATCATTGCTAAGCACAGAAATGGTTCTATTGCTGATGTAAGATTAAGTTTCCACGGAAGTTTGGCAAAATTCTCAGATTTAGATGTTTTTGGGAATTATCAGACATCAGGATTTGGTCAACAAGACGAACCAAGTGGTTTTGATAAACTAAGAGTTTCTATAGACCCAGGTGCCGCATTCGGAATGCCAGACAACAGAAATATTTCTGGTTCTGCTATGAATAATGACGATGACGATGAGATGCCGTTTTAATCTTCCTATGTAAAAATTTATCAATGTAACAATTATGATGAAAATTATTGTTAAACGGCTAGACCTTTAGATTGTTACATCACCTATATGAAAATCGAAATATACACGGACGGCGCATGTAGTGGCAACCCCGGAAAAGGGGGTTATGGAATTCTGATGCGTGTTCCTGAAAAAAAATATCAAAAAACTTTCTCCGAAGGCTTCCGCTTAACCACCAACAACAGAATGGAACTTCTAGCGGTAATTGAAGCTTTAGAAAAATTGAAAAATTCGGAAGAAAACGTACATATTTTTACAGATTCTAAATATGTAGCTGATGCCATCAACCAAAATTGGATTTATGGCTGGATTAAAAAAGGCTTCAAGAATGTAAAAAATCCTGATTTGTGGCAAAGATTCATTCCACTTTTCAGAAAGCACAAAGTACAATTTCATTGGATAAAAGGTCACGCGGGGCATCCAGAAAATGAGATTTGCGACCAATTGGCAGTGAAAGCAGCTCAATCATCAAACTTAAAAATTGATGCTTTTTTTGAAAATCAAAAAGAAGGGGGATTATTTTAAAAACAACAACTTATCCATTCGTTTAATATGCAAATCGCATTCATCAATTCAACAAATGCAAAAGTTATTTGATTAAATTTTATTACTTTTGGTAAGTATTTTGATACTAAAAAATCACAAACATTAGACATCAAACAAAAAAATGATAAAAACAGATGTATTAGTAATAGGATCAGGAATTTCTGGACTTTCTTATGCCATTAAAATTTCTGAAAAATTACCTGATGCCAAAATTACCGTCGTTACTAAAGCCGAAGAAGACGAAACCAATACCAAATATGCACAAGGTGGTTTAGCTGTAGTAATGGATTTTGACAAAGATAATTTCCAAAAACATATTGATGACACCATGAGAGCTGGGGACGGACAAAACACCCGCTCTGTTGTAGAAATGGTGATTAAAGAAGGACCTGAACGATTTCGCGAGATTGTAGATTGGGGAGTTAATTTTGATAAAAAAGAGGATGGCAAATTTAAATTAGGAAGAGAAGGCGGCCATACAGAATTTAGAATTGTACACCACAAAGATATTACAGGCGCGGAAATAGAACGCGCTCTTTTAGAATATTGCAACAAAGCTGATAACATCGAAATTTTAGACTATCATTACGTAGTTGATTTAATTACACAACACCATATTCCTAATAAGGATTTTGATAAAAATAACATCAATTGTTACGGAGCTTATGTTCTTGATGAAAAAAATAAAAAAATAAAGAAAATCACCGCAAAAGTAACCATGGTTGCTACAGGCGGAGCAGGACACGTATATAAAAATACCACCAACCCGAAAATTGCAACAGGAGACGGAATTGCTTTTGTACACAGAGCAAGAGGCAAAGTATCGAACATGCAATACATCCAATTTCACCCTACCGCAATGTATTCTAAGAGAGACGGAATGCTTTTTTTAATTTCTGAAGCAGTTCGTGGCGACGGCGCAAAACTCCGCACAAAAAACGGAGAAAAGTTTATGCATAAATATGACGAAAGAGAAGAACTAGCCTCTCGTGATATTGTTGCCAGAGCAATTGATAACGAAATGAAAATTTCTGGTGATGAATATGTAGGACTAGATTGCCGTGAAATGGATAAAGAAAAATTCGTTGAGCATTTTCCTAATATTTATCAAAAATGCATCGATGAAGGGATTGATCCTTTCAAACAACTAATCCCAGTAGTTCCCGCAAGTCATTATTTAATGGGAGGAATCGAAATAGATATGGACGGGCAATCATCAATCAAAAACCTTTTTGCGGTAGGCGAATGCACCAATTCTGGTTTACATGGCGCTAATAGATTAGCATCAAACTCTTTATTAGAAGGATTAGTTTTTGGGCACAACGCTGCAATGAAGTCCGTAGAATTATTACAAAATGATGAGTTTAATTACTTCGATTTAGAAAACGTGCCAGAATGGAATGATGAAGGAATGAAAGTAATGGAAGAAAAAGTACTTATTTCTTATCTAAGAAAGCAATTACAAGAGATGATGAGCGATCTGGTAGGTATTGTAAGAAGCAATGAAAGACTTCAATTGGCACAAAAAAAACAAAGAGAAATTTTTGAAGCCGTTACAGAACTATATAACTATTCGGTAATTTCGCCAGAATTATCAGAATTGAGAAACTTAGTAAACGTCTCTTACCTTGTGATTAAACACTCCCTGGAAATGAAAGAAAATAAAGGCGCTTTTTATAACAAAGATTTCGTAAATTCTTACAATTAAATCCCTATCAATTAATGAAACGACCACAATACGCAACAGATAAAGCCTTAAAACAATTTATAAAATCTGCTTTAGAAGAAGACATCCAAAGTGGTGACCACTCCACCCTATCAACCATCCCCGAAGATTTAGAGCAAAGCGCTAAACTTTTGGTAAAAGAAGATTGTATTTTAGCAGGTGTAGAATTGGCAGAAATTATTTTCAAAACTTTTGATAAAAATTTGAAAATAGAAATCTTCATCAAAGATGGAGAAAATGCAAAAGTAGGCGATATTGCTTTCATTGTTACAGGAAAAGCACAATCTATACTTTCAACAGAAAGATTAGTCCTCAATTGCATGCAAAGAATGTCTGGAATTGCAACGCTTACCCACGATTGGGATTCTAGACTTCTGGGTACAAAAACTAAACTTCTGGATACCAGAAAAACAACGCCTAACTTCAGAATTTGTGAAAAATGGGCCGTTGCCATTGGTGGAGGAACCAATCACAGATATGGCTTGTACGACATGATAATGCTAAAAGACAACCATATAGACTACAACGGAAGCATTACCAATGCAGTGAAAATGACACAGCAATACCTCAAAAAAAACAAATTGAAACTAAAAGTAGAGGTAGAAACCAGAAATCTTGCAGAAGTAGAAGAAGCAGCAAAACTGGCAGGAAAAGGCATCGATAGAATTATGCTAGACAATATGGATGTAAAAACCATGACGGAAGCCGTAAAAATAATCGGTGGAAAATGCGAAACCGAAGCTTCTGGAGGAATAAGCAGAGAACAACTCAACCAGATAGCACAAACTGGCGTCTCGTATATATCAGCTGGTGCACTTACCCACTCTGCAAAAAATATCGACTTAAGTTTAAAAGCAATTAAGAAATAAAATTCTACAAACCACGCACCACTGCGTGGTTTTCTTTTTTATTAAAGTATGAAGATTTAAAAAAGTTAATTTTTTTAAGAATTTTAACACTCTGTTAATTTTAGTTAAAGAAAATTAATGTATTTTGCAAAGCATAAAAACAATGTTAGAAATTATATAATTTTATGAAAATCAACTATTTAGGAAAGTCAAGGCTTTCTGTCATTATTGCTTTAAGTGCCGCTAGCGTAGCATTTTCGCAAACTGTAAAAGATTCCACAAAATCTAAAGACATTGATGAAGTTATCTTGAAAGGTGTTACTGACATCGCAAAAGATAGAAAAACTCCAGTTGCAGTTTCTACCATAAAAGCAGCACAAATTATAGAAAGAGTTGGAAACCAGGAACTTGTTGAGATTCTGAACACAACACCATCTGTATATGCTACTAAAGGTGGTGGCGGTTTTGGTGATTCAGGAATTACATTACGTGGCTTTGAATCAAGAAACGTTGCTGTTATGGTAAACGGTATGCCTGTAAATGACATGGAAGGAGGTACTGTATATATGTCTAACTGGACAGGTCTTGCAGACGTAACAAGTACTATGCAAGTACAAAGAGGTTTAGGCTCTTCTAAATTAGCAATTGCCTCTGTTGGTGGAACAATGAACTTCCTTACTCGTTCTGCAGATATGAAACAGGGTGGTGTATTTAGATTTGGTCTTGGAAATGACAATTACTTAAAAACATCTTTAGCCTACAACACAGGTAAATCAGAAAAAGGATGGTCTTCTTCATTCTTATTAAGTAGACAAGCGGGAGCAACTTATGTTGAGAATACAAATTATGAATCTTTTGCTTATTATTTCGCATTAGGATATCAACCAACTGCTAAGCATAACTTACAGTTTATGATAACCTCTGCTCCACAATGGCATGACCAAAGAACTTACGCTTCTACTATAACAAACCATATTAAGTATAATCCAGATCATGATGGCACGCCATACAGACAGTACAACTCAGATTTTGGTTATTATACTGATGCCAATGGTAATAGAATTGCTTTAGCCAACAGATCTAATTATTACAGCAAACCGGTAATGATGCTAAACTGGGACTGGACCATCAACGAAAAATCTACATTAAGTACAGTTGCTTACATGTCTAATGGACGTGGCGGTGGAACTGGAGATTTAGGAAGTGTAGGAGGAAAAGGAATGACTGCTTTCTATGACAGTAATGGCCATTTTGATTTTGACAAAATTTTTGCTGCCAATGCCGCTGTAGATGTTAATACTGCAAAAGAAAGAAGCACGTTAGTTAGAAGATCAAGCATCAACTCTCACAACTGGTATGGTATCTTAATGAACTTCCAACATAAAATCAATGACAATTGGAACTTCTCTATAGGTACTGATGATAGATATTATTATGGTTACCATTACCAAGTTATATCTGATTTATACGGAGCTTCTGGTTACAAAGACAGTTCAAACAAAAACATTGCTGCTAATGTTGTAAAAAACACTTACGACTATCAAAAAATGTCTTGGAATCCTTTTGGAGGATCTTTAGCACCAATGTCTGACAGAGTTGCATATAGCAATGATGGCGAAGTATTATGGTATAGTGGATTCGGACAAGTAGAATATACTAAAGATAAACTTTCAGCATTTATTCAAGGTTCAGTTTCTAACCAAGCCTATCAAAGAATTGATGATTTTGTAATCTCTGGAGTTACTAAACAACAAGGCCAAGTAGTAGATAGAAAAACAGGATTTAAAAATCTTTTTGGTTACACAATAAAAGGAGGTCTTAACTATAATATTGATAGCCACCACAACGTATTTGGTAACATAGGATATTACAGTAAACAACCTTTCATGAACTCTGTTTACCCAAGTAATCAACAAGTAGTTAACCCTACATTAACCAATGAAAAGATTTTTGGCGCAGAAATAGGTTATGGCTTCAAGTCAGCTAAATTCAATGCAAAAATCAACTTATACAGAACTGAGTGGAAGGACAGATGGTTTAGAAGAAGTAATATAGCAAATATTGATGGTAACTGAAATACTGGTTACTCAGAAATCAGTGGAATTGCACAACTTCACCAAGGGGCAGAACTTGAAGCAACTTATAAAGTTAATAAATATTTAGAACTTGAAGGGATGTTCTCTTATGGTGACTATAAGTATAAAGGAAACGGTACAGGCTCTAACTTCTTAGATGACAACACACCAGTTGCAACTAACGGTAATAACACCACTACACTATATTTAGACGGTGTAAAAGTAGGAGGTAGTAATAACAGTATTCCACAAACTACAGCATCATTAGGAGCAACTATTATCCCTGTTCAAGACTTAAGAATTTATGGAACATGGCAATATGTTGGTAGAATCTACTCTTCTCTAAACGTTGCAGATTTCGCTAAACCAGGCAACACCGCATTAAAATTACCAGATTTCAATCTGCTTAATGTAGGTGCTTCTTATAAAATTAAGCTTGAAGGTACTAAACAGTCTTTCACCATTGGTGCTAACGTTTACAACTTGCTTGATACTACTTACATCCAAGACGGAGCAACTAATATTAAAGCAACTGATTTGGTAAACCCTAAAGCTAAACCGACTGATGCAGATTATGGTGTAACCTATGAGTCTGCAGGAAGATTATACAAAGGTATTGCTGATGCAAACAGAGTTTACTTCGGATTTGGTAGAACTTGGTCTGCTACATTATCATACAACTTCTAAAAAATCCAATTTTAGATATTTTATAATTGATCCCGACTCTTGTGAGTCGGGATTTTTTTATTGTTAATTAAAAAAATGTTTTGTAAATTTGTGTGAATTTCAATTGACTATGATAATAGTGAAAAAATTCAAACCCTATCAAATAAGATTTACTCTTAGTCTTATTATTTTATTTTCGTTCTCCACTTTTATTTACGCGCAAAATCCTGCATCTCTTTCTAATGATGAGCAAATTTTAGATAAAAAATTATCTCATCTAAAAACAGAAATCTTAACCAGTGCCGAAAAAGATAAACTCCCTATTTATAACACTACTTTTTCTACGCTGAAACCTTTTATTGAAACTTCAGAATTGTATAAAACATTGCAAAAAATGCCAAAAGGAGCGCTTCTCCACAGTCATAGTGGTGGCGTTGCCAATGCAGAATGGCTGATTAATAAAGCTTCAGAGTATGATAATTGTTATGTTTTTACAGATGAGCAAAGCCAAAAAACATATCTTGTTGGTCAATTAATGATTTTCAAAGCGAATGAAGTTCCTGCGGGTTTCATCAAACTGAAAGATTATTTAAATAGCAACCCCAATGCGAAAGAAAAACTCCATCAATTATTAACTCTTAAAAGAAATAACCTTTCTGAGTACATTGATTATTGGGTTGAATTTGAAAAAAGATTCCAAAGAATTGGCAGCTTGCTTAATTACAGACCTATTTTTAAAGAATATTATAAAGAAGGTTTCTTGGAATTACTGAAAGACAACGTTCAGCATGTAGAAATTCGATATATTTTCGGACAACTTTTTGATGACCAAAAACAAGATTATCCTATTGAAACTGCCATTTTGGATTTGAAAGAAATTGAAAAAGAAATCCAAAAAACGCATCCAGAATTTACGTTGAAACTCATCTATACCAGTCTGAAATTTTTAGACAAAAACATTGTAGAAAAAGAACTGGAAAAAGCTTATCAACTAAAAAAGAAATACCCAGATTTGATTACTGGGTTTGATTTGGTTGCAGACGAAGCCACAGGCAATACCGTTGGTTATTTCAGTCCCCTTTGGAAGAACATGAAAAACCTAGAGAAAAAATATGGCGTTAAAATCCCGTTGTATTTACACGCAGGCGAAAGCTGTAGCATTTACAATAAAAACATCTCCGAAATTCCTTTAGCGGATAACAAAAGAATTGGACACGCTCTTAATTTAATTTATTTCCCAGAGCTGATGGAGCAAGTAAAACAACATCAAAATTTAATTGAAGTAAACCCAATTAGCAATCAGATTTTAGGCTATGTAAGCGATATGAGAAACCATCCTGCAAGAGTGCTTTTGGCAAACAATGTCAATATTTCCATCAATAGTGATGATCCTGGTGTTTTTGGATATGATGGCTTATCTTATGATTTTTGGATGGCTTACCTGAATTGGGATTTAACGGTGAAAGACCTTAAAAAACTTGTTTTCAACAGTATAGATTATTCTACTTTAAACAAAACCGAAAAAGCCAAAGCCAGAAAACACCTCGAAAAAGTATGGACTGATTTTGTGAAAAAATCTGTGCAATAGATTTTATAAATACCACGTTAAGATTTTGTAATGTAAAGGCTGTTTGCGATATTTTTATATATTTGCATTTCAAAAACTTAAATATGGATATAAACACTGTTTTTTTACACGCTCACAGAGGATTTGCGTATCTTATTTTATTAATTGTAGCACTATTTATTGTCTCACTGCTTGCTGTAATGTTCGGTTACTCTGGCAAAATCAATAAATTATTGAGAAAATCAACCCTTTTTACGATGATTTTCTTCCACACTCAATTTTTAGTAGGCTTGGCAATGTTATTTTTTGCTTCAAGTTTCATGAGCATTGTAAAAGCAAACGGTATGGGCTTTATTATGAAGAGTTCTGAGCTTAGATTCTCTTACATAGAACACCCTTTTTCTATGCTCGTAGCAGCTGTTTTATTAACGATTGCCAATAAAAAAATCAAACAAAACGAAGAAATAAATTTCGCCATTGTAATTCTTTCAGCAATTGCATTAGCCTTATTCTTTTACGCTTTTCCGTTTGCAAAACTTTTTCAATAATGCACAAAATATATATTAACCTTTAATTTTTATTACTATGAAAATCGCAGTAGTAGGCGCAACAGGTATGGTTGGCCAAGTTATGTTGAAAGTATTGGAAGAAAGAAATCTTCCTATCACCGAGTTAATTCCAGTAGCTTCAGAGAAATCTGTAGGTAAAAAGGTTACTTATAAGGGCAAGGAATTTAGCATCGTTTCAATGGATACCGCGATTTCTATGAAACCTGAAATTGCAATTTTTTCGGCAGGTGGCAACACTTCATTAGAATACGCGCCGAAATTTGCAGAAGTAGGTTGTACTGTAATAGACAATTCTTCTGCTTGGAGAATGGATCCTACCAAAAAATTAGTAGTACCAGAAATCAATGCATCAGAATTAACTAAGGAAGATAAAATTATTGCAAACCCGAACTGTTCTACCATCCAAATGGTGATGGTGCTTAATCCGCTTCACAAAAAATACAAAATCAAAAGAGTAATTGTTTCTACTTACCAATCGGTTTCTGGTACGGGTAAAGCTGCGGTTGACCAACTTAATGCAGAAATTGCTAACGCTGTAAACCCAGATTCTGTAGAAGTAAATGCGGTATATCCTTATCAAATCTTCAAAAATGCATTGCCACAATGTGATGTTTTTTATACAGATGATTACACCAAAGAGGAATTAAAATTAATGAACGAACCTAAGAAAATTATGGGCGATGATTCATTAAAAATTACTGCAACTGCGGTAAGAATTCCTGTACAAGGAGGCCACTCAGAAAGCGTAAACGTAGAGTTTGAAAATGATTTTGATTTGGCTGAAGTAAAAGAAATTTTGGCCAATACACCAGGTGTTGTTCTACAAGATGATGTGGAAAATAAAGAATACCCAATGTGTTTCTATTCTGAAGGGAAAGACGATGTTTTCGTTGGTAGAATAAGAAGAGACAGATCTCAACCTAACACATTGAATTGCTGGATTGTAGCAGACAACTTAAGAAAAGGAGCCGCAACCAATGCGGTGCAAATTGCAGAATACGTAATTGCCAACAACTTAGTATAAAAATAGAATCCCGCGAAAAGCGGGATTTTTTATTGTTAGACCTTTCAAACAACAAAATTTGACGCATGGAAGTTGCTAAAAGCACCAACAAACAAAAATTTATTTTCCAAAGAAACGTTGCGATTGTAGGCGTAATTCTCTTCATAGGCAAACTTATTGCTTGGCATCTCACTAATTCTGATGCGGTTTTTTCTGATGCAATGGAAAGTATCGTGAACATTATTTCTGCTTTCATGGGATTATATTCATTGTATTTAGCCGCTCAACCCAAAGATGAAAACCACCCTTACGGACACGGAAAAGTTGAATTTGTAACTTCTGGAATAGAAGGCTCTCTCATCATTTTTGCGGGGATCATCATCATCGTAGAAGCGGTTGATAGTTTACTCCACACCAATGCGCTCAAAAAACTAGATTACGGTATTTTCATCGTTTTGGGCACTGCAATTGCCAATTATATAATGGGTTATATTTCCATACAAAAAGGAAAAAAAGAGAACTCTATTGTGCTAATTTCATCAGGTAAACACCTTCAATCTGATACCATTACTACCATTGGCGTAGTTTTGAGTTTAATTTTGGTTTATTTTACTCAAATATTTTGGATTGATGCCGCTGTGGCTTTGCTTTTCGGTTCATATATAATTTTTGTGGGCTATAAAATCGTAAGAAAATCTCTAAGCGGAATTATGGATGAAGCAGATCCTGACTTATTAAGCGCCGTTGTAGAAGTATTGCAAAGAGACCGAAAAAAAGAATGGATAGACATCCATAATATGAAAATACAACAATATGGCAGCGGTTTGCATATAGATGCACATATTACTTTACCTTGGTATAATGATTTAAGAAGTTCTCACCAAGAGATGGAAAACATTATTAAAACATTGGTGGCAGAAACGGAAAGAAATGTAGAATTCAACTTCCATATGGATGATTGCAAGCCTCATTCTTGTGAAATTTGCCAATTAGAATGCCTGCACAGACAACATTCTTTTAAGAAAAAAATAGAATGGAGCGCCGAATCTGTATCACAAGTTTCGAAACATTGCATGAAAAGTAACGGTTAATTCTTCATTAGTTTTTTTCGATAATAAAAGATTGGGATAATCAGCAGTAAAATAATCGGTTGTATTACAAATCTTCTTACCGAAAACGTAAAAAGATAACCTATTTCCATCTTTGTGTAAAGACACCAAAGATAAATTGGGAAGAAAAACAAAAACGCAACCGTAATTAAAACAACAGCTTGAAGAGTCCATTTTTTATTTAAAAACATAAAATGGATGACAACTGCTGAAAAAAACAAATTCAAAAAAAATCTGAAAAAGTGACTGATAATAAGCTTCCCCCAAAGAAATTCTGGAATTTGCGCCACTTTATAATTGCCTTTAAAAAAAGCTAAAAAGGGATCATAGAAGATTTTATCTTCCAAGAATCTTACAGAAACTAAACCTAAAATCCCTGCAAAAACCAATATCCAATTCAGAATTTTCATGCTAAAAAATTTTTAGTTTTCTTGAGAATTTCGTTCTCTAACCTCTTCTTTAATCACAAATTTATTAATCCAAATCAACCATAACAAAACTACTCCACCGTAAATAATTGCTGGAAAAAAATAATCATGTGCTGGTTTTGTAAATTCATTATAATCAATAACTATTACATTCAAAACATAAATTCTAAAAAGATTGAGAACAAACAAAATAATAAGTCCCACTAATGCATAAACAAAAGTATTAAGACCTTTGTAAAAAGCAAAAATAAAAGCCAAAAACATAATCATTACAGAAACAGCATTACAACCTTCAACCATTCTTGTGGCAGGCTTATCATTAATATAAAACATAATGGTTTCATGAAATGGGAAATCTTTTGTTTGGGTTACAAAACCTGTACTATTGAGCAAAAAAGCACTCTGATCTGATATAAACCTTGTGATAGGATCTATATCTGCTTTGTATTGGTTAAGGAAAACTTGGTACACAATAAAAAATAGGAGCCAAATTCCTAAAAACCTTAAGAGGATTAATAATATTTCTTTGAAATCTTTCATGCAAAACAAAAGTACGTAAATATTTTTTCAAATCGTTATCTTTGCTACATAATGATGACTTTAGAATTAGCTCAGAAATTTTTCGAAGAATTTACCCAAGAATCTTCCACTTCGTTTTTTGCATTGCCACAAAGCGGTTCTGCAAGAATGAATTTTGTGGGCGAAACATCACAAAACACATTTGTGATTACCTACAACGAAAATCTTCTGGAAAACGAAGCTTTCTTTTATTTTTCTGAAGTTTTTGAAAAATTAAAGCTAAATACACCCAAAATTTTCAAAATAAGTGAAGAGCGAAATCTTTACATTCAGGAGTTTTTAGGCAAAGAAACCTTATCCGAAATCATTACAAAAGAAGGAGAATCTGCCCATGTTCGATTTTTAGTAAAAGAAACGCTTCAGCAGTTATTCAGCCTTCAAAAAGCAACACAAAACCAAATTGATTACTCCAAAACTTTTGAATACGAAAAGTATGATGAATTGCCCATAATACACGATTTGTATTATTTTAAAAACTTTGTGGCAGATGTTTTAGAGTTGCATTATCATAAATCTACTTTACTGCAAGAATTCAAAAAAATTGCAGCGAAAATAGAACAGTTAGAACCCAAATCTTTAATGATAAGAGATTTCCAATCGAGAAATATTTTAGTGAAAGAAAATCAAGTTTTTTTTATTGATTATCAAGCTGCAATGCAGGGACTTGCAATGTACGACGTGGTTTCTTTTCTTTACCAAGCGAAAGCTAATTTTTCGGAAGAATTCAAAAACGAAATGTTGGCCTATTATTTTTCTTTTTATGAAAGCGAAGAAGAAAAAAACAAACTAAAAGAATCTTTGAAATATTGTAAATTGATTAGGTTTCTGCAAGTTTTAGGCGCTTATGGTTTCCGCGGATTAATCCAAAGAAAAGCACATTTCATTGCCAGTATAGAACAAGGAATCAATAATTTGGTAGATTTTGCAGAAAATGAATCTGATATGAATCTTTACCCAGAACTAAAGAATTTAATTCTAAAACTGCGTTCAGAAGAAAGTCAACAAAAAATTGATAAATTAATCGAATTAAAGCATTAAAAATTTAAATAAATCTTTGCGCACATTGCGAAAATCTTAGCGACTTTGCGTGAAAGAATTTAACCATTAAAATTTTGAAAAATTCAAAATTAATTAAGAGATTAAGAGCATTAAGTTTAAAAACTAAAGTTTTTAAAATGACAAAAAAGAAAGTAACTCAATTATCATATGAAATAATAGGACTTGCCATAAAAGTTCATAAAGAACTTGGCGCTGGTTTATTAGAAAGTATATATGAGGATTGTTTAAAATATGAGTTAGAAAAAAATGGCTATGACGTGAAACAACAGTTAACTGTTCCTATTATTTATGATAATAAAATTATGGAA
>JAYRDY010000042.1:0-13063 GCA_041909215.1 Cloacibacterium sp.
TATTAAACTATAATAAAAAAACCACTCTCAACCAGAGTGGTTTTTTAATACCCAAAATTCACCATGAAAAAAAACAAACTACCTTTCCAAATAGGTAAACATTACGAGAATTGGGAGTTTGATTTGGAACCTACTGATATGGAGAGAATTTTAGGATTTGATAGTTATTTCTACATAAGGGAACTATCATTTTTAGGTATTATACCAAGATATACAGAACTTGTATTCTGTTGGGATATACTAAAAGTTGTAATACTTACTGTAGATTTTGAGACTAAAGAACAACTAGAATTATTCAGAGATATTTTAGCCTTAAATTTTGGAAGCAAAACCCAATTTAAAAATGAACATTTACAAGCAGAAATCTATAGTATAGCAAGACATATTGAATTATGGTTGGTATATATTCCTGATGGATATAGAATAGAACTCTCTTATGGGAATAGTAAGTATCTGAGAGGTATTTATTATTAATTCTTATTCTATTATGTTGGGAGTTTTTGATTTTATCTCATTAATGTAGTTTGAAACAGTAGATTTTCCAATACTATGTCCTTTAGATTTTAGTGTACTTTCAATCTCTCTAACAGATTTTTTCTCTGAATGAAGTTTCTTAATAATTGGTAAAACTTCTTCCTTTTTGGAATAGGTTTTACCCAATGTGGCAATTGAGGAAGTAAGAATCTGCCCTTCATTGAAAAATAAGAGTTTATCTTCATCAAATCTTAAGACTTTGGATTGTTTTTTGATTTGAGATGAGATGTAATTTCCTTTAGTGATTGTTAGGGTTCTTTTAGAGTCCTCATTTGGATATTGCTTAAGTTCAATCAAAACCCTCATTTTTGCTTCAAATGCTTGCGAGCCCAATACATTATCTTTAGATGCAGTGTATTTGTCCGTTCTTTTACCTGTGTGGTGCAAGAATAGAATAAGACAATTGTTATCTTTTGCAAGTTTGCTGAAATAGTTAAGAAATTCTCTGACTTTTGTACTTGAATTGATGTCACCACTGAAAATATCAGTAAAAGCATCAACGATAATCAAATCAACCTTTGTTTCTGCAAGGTCTTTTTCTAAAATATTAAAAAGGTTTTCATCATTATCTTCATTAAGGTTAAAATCAAAGATAAATTTTAAATGGTTGAGTGAACTTTCAGAAACTTGGTTTCCTCCATACAAACCCTTTATTTGCTTCTTGAGAGATATGCTTGTTGAAGCAGGGTCATCTTCTGTACTTATGTAAATTACATTTCGACTTGAAGCATTAATGGTATAACCTATAAAATCTCCAAAACCCAATGCCACTGAAAGTGCCAATTGTCTCAAAAAAGTACTTTTACCAGTATCAGAAGAACCAACTAAAGAAATAATTCCAACTTTAGGAAAAATTGGCTCAATCAGTTTGGGAAGTTCTTCATGATCAAACTTGAAAAGTTTCAATCCAGAATATTTTGCGTTATCAAATGTTTTTATTTCCGCAACATCTATATCTTGTTCAATTCTGTTCTTAATAGTTGGCTGTAAAGTGGTTTTTGGCACAACAATGTCATTGTAGTCACTACTACCTGATGAAGTTAGTATTCCAGAGCTAAGGAGGCTTCCAAAACTAATTTTCTTTTTTTCACTCATCACATAAAAATTAAATAAAAGCACATTAGACAATACAACTCCATTGTCCAATGTCCAACAATATATATTATTGGACAAATATAGTAAAAAGGCATACTTTTAGGCATACCCTAATTCAGAAAAAACTGTAAAATATTAAATATCAATATGTAAAGAGATAAGGTTCGAGCCCAGCAAAAGGCGCCAAAACCATCACAGTAATGTGGTGGTTTTTTGTTTTTAATTCATTTTAAATATTTTATAAATTCTTAAAAAGATTGAAAAGCACACTTCAATCATTATTTTAGGGGAAAAGGTATGTTTTTAGGCATATAAATAATCATTCTTTCAATTCATTTAAAAAAGATTTCCTTTTTACCCTAAATGCCGAAGATTAGATATAGCAAATATCATCCACCGAACTTACTCTGAAATTTAAAAAACTCCAAAAAATCTCATACCTTTGCAGCTATGAAACAATTCTCCGCAAAACGAAGCATACAGATTTTAGGACATGTTCTAGAGCAATATGGTATTGATAAAATGGTCATCTCACCAGGTTCTAGAAACGCACCACTTGCAATTCATTTTTCTGAATTAGATCGTTTTGAATGCTTCAGTATTGTAGATGAAAGAAGCGCTGCTTTTGTAGCAATGGGAATGGCAAAATCTATTAAAAAACCAGTCGCAATTTCTTGTACTTCTGGTTCTGCTGCTGCCAATTATTACCCCGCAATTACCGAAGCTTTTTACCAAAATACGCCGCTTCTTGTTCTTACAGCAGACAGACCTACGGATTATGTTGATATTTTTGATGGACAAACCATTCGCCAGAAAGACTTATTTCAGCAACATTCTTACGGAGATTTTCAACTTTTGGAAGATGATAAAGAAAATGCCGAAGAAGAAAATTTTAGAATCATAAAAACAGCTGTTGAACTTTGTATTGAAAAACAAGGCCCAGTACACATCAACATTCCGCTTACAGAACCACTTTACGGCTTGGTAGAAGATTTGCCTGTTTTCCCAAGTATTGAAATCATCAACCAAGAAAAACCTTTTGAGATTTCGTCTAAATTGGTTTCAGAATTTAATCTAGCCAAAAGAATTTTGATTCTTACCGGAACGCTCGATAAAAACCCAGAACTCCAAAGTTTGCTTTCTCAGTTTGTGAAAAACCACTCGGTTGTTGTTCTTACAGAAGCTAATTCTAATCTATACCACGATAAATTTTTCAATCATACAGATCGCTATATTTTTAATTTTTCTGAAGAAGATTTTAGAACATATGCTCCTGATTTACTGATAACTATCGGACAAAACGTGGTTTCAAAAAAAGTGAAGCAGTTTTTAAGAAAAGCTAAACCTCAAAACCATTGGCATATTGATGAATTTTGGCAACCGAACACGTATTTTGCTCTTACAGAAGAAATTAGAACAAAGCCTGAGATTCTTTTCAGTCAGTTGTTGAAATTTGCCAAGTTAGAGCCGTCTCCTTATTTTAATCTTTGGGACGTTCTGCGTGACAAAAAAGACGCAAAACACGCTGAATACTGTAAATCTATCGGTTTTAGTGATTTAAAAATATTTGAATTTTTACAGGAAAAAATACCTGAAAATTATAACATACATTTTTCTAATTCGTCCACAATTAGATACGCAGAATTGTTTCCTTTCTCTAAAAATCACAACATTTATTGCAACCGAGGAACTAGCGGAATTGATGGCTCTACTTCCACCGCAATGGGTTTTGCGATGATGAGCCCAACACCAACCGTTTTGGTTTCTGGTGAATTGGGATTTTTGTATGATATTAACGGGCTTTGGAACAATTACATCCCACCATATACCAGAATTATTGTCATTAATAACGGGGAAGGAAATATTTTCAGAATAATTCCTGGGCCAACAACTACAAATGCGATAGACGAATTTATCGCCACAAAACATCGTAAAAATTGTGAAAATCTGGCTAAACATTTTGATTTTATCTACGCAAAAGCAGAAGACGAAGATACGCTTCTCAGAACGCTGGATAATTTCTTTAAACCAGATGCAAAGCCAAAGCTTTTAGAAATTAACACTACTGAAGTTGAAAACGCAGATATTTTAAAAGCTTATTATCAGTTTTTGAAATAATACTTTTTTTGCTGATTGAGAAGATTTTTAAATCTTTTAGGCAAACTTTTTATCATTCCGAAGGAATGCAAATGACTTAAGAATTTTTCTGACAAAATTCCTTCGAAAGGACAAAGAGAGCGTTTTAAAATCTGCGAAATCTGCGGGACATTTTTAGAATAATTTCACAATGAACACAAATTTTTAAAAAAATCTGTGAGAAACTAAACCCCCAAATATTCTAAACTTTCTGGTAAATTCACAATTCTTTCAATAGGATAAATAAACATATCATCAAAATCATTCATTGAGTTAATCAGCTGAAAATGAGAAAATTCCCTGATATTCTGTAAAGTGATTTCTGCTTCTTTTATTTTCTTTTCTTTCAGAAGATGTTGTCGCATTACACCATTCAGAAGATAAGTAGTAGGTGTGTACCAAGTTTCGCCTTTCAGAAACAAAATATTCGTGTAAGAAGTATCGGTAATATGATTGTTTTTTACGATGATGATTTCCTCCGTTTTCGCTTTGGTCTTCATCTTTTCAAACTCTTTTCTGTCTTCAAATTTGAAAGAATAATCATAAGAATTGTTCTCCACTAATTGGAAATTCTCGACCTCAGGAATAGCATAAGGAATCATTTGATGTTTGAAATTTCTATTCAAATCATACACAATTCTCAGTTTATAAAGTCCGTCTTCATCATGTTCCAGACTTTTAAAAATTTTCTCTAAATCAATAGAACCTTGCGCTCCGAAATGTGCAAAAGTATCATTTACACGCTTCTGATGGAACTCCATCAAAAAAGCTTTTTGATCTTCTACTTTTATGCTTTCAATGAATTGGGACATATATTTTGTTTTTCATTTCTTGGTATTCATCTGCTAATTTACTTAAATGTGTAATTCCGCCACCGCTTTTGAATGTTAAATTTTCGCCTTTTTTCTCAACAAATCTTATCATCACACAAGAATCTAAATTTTCTCCATCAAAATATCCTGCAACACCCGTGTAAAAACCACGTTCATAGGTTTCTGCTTCTAAAATAATTTCTAAAGTTTTCGGTTTGGGAGCTCCCAAAATACTTCCTGCGGGAAGCAAGGTTTTCAACAAATTTCCTATTTTATTCTGAAATTCTGGTTTTACTTTTCCTGAAATTTCAGAACTCATCGCAAAGAGATTTTTATTGCTTGTTTGCAGATAATCAATGCGTTGAAACTCATCCAATGTTACCCAATCTGCAACCATACTCAAATCATTCCTCAATAAATCTACCACCGTGTAATGTTCTGCTTTTTCTTTCACTGAATTTTTGAGTTCTTCCACAGCATTGGGAACAGAAGCATCAATAGTTCCTTTCATTGGATGCGTGAAAATCTGTTGATTTCTGATTTCGACAAAAGTTTCAGGAGAAAAAAACGTGAATTTTTCAGGTAGCAAAACTTTATATTTTGCTTTTGATTGATGAAAAATATCCTCCAAAGAAAGATTGGTTTCAATCTTCGTTTCGCAAGTATAATTTACGAGGTAAGAATCACCTCGTTTTAAGTGATTTTTAACGATTTCGAAGCCTTTTTGATAATTTTCTTTCGATTTTGGGTGAGATTTCCATAAAATTTCGCTTTTTTTTGAAATTTTACTTTCTGCATTTTTAAAACTCGGAAAATCAACCAAAATCTTTTTCGATTTTAAAGCTTGTTCATTGAAAATCAAAACATTTCCCATCAAAAAATCAATCATAAAAAAGAAAGGAACTTTCTTCTCGGAAAGCTCATCCAACTCTTGAAATTTTTCTTGATTGATGTTCTGCATACCGCAAATTTAACAATTTAGATTTTAAAAAAAAGCGATTTAAGTTTTGATGATTTATTTCTCGAATTTCCAATTTATATGTTTCTCGTCTTCACAATAAAACCTTATTTTTGCACCATGAATTCAGAAAACAATCTATCACCACATAAAATTAGTTTACAAGAAGTTTTTAATAGATCTTTCTTTTATTGGAAGTCAACTTTATTTTTCCAAGCTATTGTTACTTTGCTTTATTTTGGCATTATTACGATTGCAGGTGTACAATTGTTTTACTATTATTTCGGAGACCAACTTGCGACATTTACACCAGAATTGGTTGCTGATACCAATCTATTTTTATCTAAAATTAACGCAATGGTAAATACCGAAAATGGCAGCACTTTCAAAATCATTATTGCTTTGATAAAAGCGTCTATGTTCCCTTTAAACATTGGTTTAATTAAGATATATTCTCTTATTGATGAGAATAAAAAACCTCAATTTTCTGATATTTTTGATGGTTATAATGGCAGCAAATTTTTTAAATTTTTCGGGTATGCTATTTTTTGGAATATGCTTTTTGAACTTGGCACACAACTTTTCTTATTCCCAGGAATTGTTTGGGTTTTCATGACGTTATTTGTAAGCCCGTTATTGTATTTTACCCCAATGAGAATGTTTGAAGCCATTAGATTAAGCGCCAAAGTAGTTTTTGCAAATTGGGCTATAATTTTACCTTGTGCTATTGTGGCTTTTTTGTTTAGTTACTCAGGTTTTGTCGTGTTTTTTATAGGGTTTTTATTTACGTTTCCTTTTTGGAATGCAATGATTTATACCTTGTTCAAAAAATTCTTCAATATTAAATTTGTATAGTTTTGTAACAAAAGTTTCATAATTTTCACTAATTTTGAAATAACTAAATCACAAAACTATGAGTAATTTCAATGAATTTGATCAACCAATTGGTCCAGAAAAAAACACCAGTAGCATTATTTCTCATGCTTTCGAAAACTTTAAAAGTGTTTTCGTTTACGGCATTGCGTATCTTATTTTTGCATTTTTTATCAGCTTTATTATCTCATTGCTTTTTCCTGGCTCCTCTCTTTCACCAAGTACAATGACTGAGGTTATTGATGCATATAAAAACGGAAATACTGATGAAGTGAGAGATATTATTTTATCTAATCAAGACATAAGCTGGGTTTCACAAGGGTTTTCATCTCTTGCTTCGCTTATTAGTGGCGCACTTTTATATCCTTTAACAGCTGGCTTAATTTACATCAATCATAAAAATAATACCAAACAAAATATAGAAATATCAGATCTTTTTATTGGTTATAAGCAAAACACAGTAAATCTAATCCTTTACGGTTTAGTTATCTCTATTCTTGCAACTATTGGCTTAGTGTTCTGTTTATTCCCTGGTATTTATGTTTACATTGCTGGTTTTATTGGTTTACCAATTGTTTTCTTCGGCAATAAAAACGTTTCCGATGGTCTTAACTTAAGTTTTAGCACGACCAATCAGAATTTTGGAACAGTACTTGGTGTTGCCGTTTTAGGATTTTTAATCTCTATTTCAGGAGTATTATTATGTGGTATTGGCGCTCTAATTACTTTGCCATTTATTTACAGTGCGTCTTATTCTTTGTACTGTGCATTATTTGGTACCCCTTACGAAATCAATAGAAATTAATTTTAAAAAATATTTTTATACCTTTGATAGCAACAGTATTTTCTGTTGCTATTTTTAATTTCAAAAGCTATGGATCCTAGTAACCAAATCAGCAATAATAAGATTAGGCAAGTTTTTATGCTGGCCATTATTATCTTAATGTTAGGCCTAATTCTTTTTAACCTCAGCGATTTTTTGCCTTCGCTTTTAGGCGCAATTACGCTATACATTATTGCCCGATCATTCAATTTTAAACTGATTGAAGAAAAGAAATGGAAACCTTGGTTAGCCGCTCTAGTGATTATTTTGGCAGCTTTGGTCATAATTATTTTGCCATCTTATTTTATTATTGATGTATTAGTGCAGAAAATAGGTAATGCACAGCAATATGCAGAACAAATTAATAGTTCTATTGATAAAATATCTCATTACATACAATCTAAATTAGATATTGATATCCTAAGCAAAGAGAACAAACAAAAGATTTCTGAATTTGCGGGTAAGGTTTCAACAACGATTGTCAACACTACCATTAATATGGTTACGGTAATTATTGCTATGTTTTTTATTTTGTATTTTATGCTCACCAAAGCCAGACTTTTTGAAAGAATTCTGATGAGTATATCTCCTCTTAAACGCTCTAACGGAAGAAAAATAGGCACTAAATTCAGAAAATTAGTCATTGCCAACGCTGTTGGTATTCCTGTGGTAGCTTTAGGGCAAGCCTTGTTTGCGTTGATAGGCTATTTAATTTTTGAAGCACCCAGTCCGATACTTTTATTTGTTTTAACCTTTATCGGAAGTATGATTCCAATAGTTGGTGCAGCAATTGTTTATATGCCTGTTGGTTTATTTATGCTCGCAAACGGAAACACAACTGGCGGAATTGGTGTTATTGCCTACGGAATGCTTGTTGTAGGTTTAGTAGATAACGTTATGCGGTTTACTTTCCTCAAAAAACTAGAAAATATACATCCTCTAAATACCGTTTTCGGAATTATTTTAGGATTAAAAATCTTTGGGTTTTTCGGATTGATTTTCGGGCCAATATTAGTTTCTATCACCATTCTTTTGATTCAGATTTATTTGGATGAATTTTCTGAAAACACTGAAAACAAAGGAGAAGAAAAACCAGAAGAACCTTCAATAGAATTAGAACTAGAAATCTAATTCAATTATCATTAAAAACAATAAATACACAAAAAATGCACGAAATTAATCCCGAAATATTAAAAGAAATCTGCGAGGTAAAAATGCCTTTCGGAAAACATGCAGGTACAATTTTGGCAGATTTGCCCATCAATTATTTAGAATGGTTTCACAGACAAGGGATGCCAAAAGGAAAACTCGGGATGCAACTTTCTACCATTTATGAAATAAAGATCAATGGTTTAATGGATTTGCTCACTCCAATTCGTGGTGTAGTGAATCATGAAAAACCGAAAAAGAGGGTTTATAAGTTTTAATTTTTAAAATCTTACCCTTTCAAAGCCACAATTTCATCTCTCAATTTTGCAGCAGTGATGAAATCCAGATTTTTCGCAGCGGCTTCCATTGCTTTTTGTTTTTCGGCGATGAGTTTTTCTACATCTACACTTCCGTAAGTTTCTCGTTCTTCGGCAACCTGACGAATAATTTCTTTTTGCGTGTATTGAGAATCAGGGAAATCTTTGCTTCTTCCTACCAAATTTTCAGAAATTTTCTTATTGAGCGGAGTCGGAACTTTGTTGTGTTCCTCGTTGTATTTCATCTGTTTCTCTCGGCGATAATTGGTTTCGTCAATGGTTTTTTGCATCGAATTGGTAATTTTATCAGCATACATTATCGCTTTTCCGTTCACATTTCTTGCCGCTCTACCAACCGTTTGAATTAATGAACGGCGAGAACGCAACATTCCCTCTTTATCAGCATCCAAAATCGCTACTAAAGAAACTTCTGGTAAATCAAGACCTTCTCTCAAAAGGTTAACACCCACCAAAACATCAAACAAACCTGTTCTTAAATCTTGCATAATTTGGATACGCTCTAATGTTTCTACATCAGAATGAATGTAACGCGTTCTAATCCCGAATCTTGTAAAATATTTGGTGAGTTCTTCCGCCATTTTTTTGGTTAAAGTCGTTACCAAAACACGTTCATCTTCTTCCACTCTTTTCTGAATTTCTTCAATTAAATCATCAATTTGGTTTAAAGAAGGGCGAACTTCAATCACGGGATCAAGAAGCCCTGTCGGACGAATAATTTGCTCTGTATAAATTCCACCACATTTTTCTAATTCATAATCAGCTGGAGTTGCCGAAACATAAATCACCTGATTTTGCATTTCCTCAAATTCTGGAAATTTCAACGGACGGTTGTCCATCGCAGCAGGAAGTCTGAAACCGTATTCTACCAAAGCTTCTTTTCTACTTCTATCGCCACCGTACATTGCATGAACTTGCGGAAGTGTAGCGTGACTTTCATCAATCACCATCAAATAATCTTTCGGGAAATAATCTAGCAAACAGAATGGCCTAGAACCAGGCTCTCTTCCGTCCATATAGCGAGAATAATTCTCAATTCCAGAGCAATAACCGAGTTCTTTTATCATTTCTAAATCGAGTTCGGTGCGTTCTTGCAAACGTTTCGCTTCCAAAGGTTTGCCAATAGAATTGAAAAAATCTACTTGCTTTACCATATCATCCTGAATCTCTTTGATGGCTTCATTCATGGTTTCTTTAGAAGTCACAAATAAATTGGCAGGATAAATATTAATTTGTTCAAAATCTGAGGTTACATTTCCAGAAACGGGATCAAAACTCTGAATCTTCTCGATTTCATCACCAAAAAACTGTATTCTAATTGCATTATCTGCATACGCAGGATAAACATCTATTACATCTCCTTTTACCCGAAACGTGCCTCTCACAAACTCATTTACACTTCTGGAATACAGGGCATTAACTAATTTATGAAGAAAAGCTGTTCTCGAAATTTTAGTGTTTTTTTCTAATTCAATTAAAGATTTATTGAATTCTGTAGGGTTCCCAATACCATAAATACAAGAAACAGAAGCAACTATCAAAACATCTCTTCTCCCAGAAAGCAAACTTGCGGTGGCAGAAAGTCTTAGTTTTTCTACTTCTTCATTAATAGATAAATCTTTTTCAATATAAGTTCCTGTGGAAGCAATGTAAGCTTCTGGTTGATAATAATCGTAATAAGAAACAAAGTATTCCACCGCATTTTCTGGAAAAAACTCTTTAAACTCCATGAAAAGCTGTGCAGCCAAAGTTTTGTTATGCGCCAAAACCAAAGTTGGCTTTTGCACTTTTTCTACCACATTGGCTACAGTAAAGGTTTTACCAGAACCAGTAACCCCGAGCAAAGTTTGGTATTTTTCGCCGTTTTGTAAGCCTTCGGCAAGTTTTTCTATTGCTGTTGGCTGATCGCCAGTTGGTGCAAATTCTGAATGGAGTTTGAAATTCATACCACAAATTTAATGAAAGATTTGATATGTAATTATGACTCCTATTTTATAATGGAACAATTTTTGTAACAAACAAAAAAAATTAAAATTTTATGAAAAAATTAATCGCTAGTTTATTTGTATTATCTGTAGGATTTGCAAGTGCACAAACTAATGCTTTTAAAGGAAAAGATGATTTAAAATTCCAAATTGGTGCTAATATGCAAGATGGAGGAACTGGTATTATGACTTCTCTAGATTATGGTTTAGGAGAAAGTTTTTCTCTTGGCGTACAAGCTGGTTACCTTTTAGGAGTAAAAGAAATTGCTGGTGCAAAGCCTGAATTTGGAGATAGATTTGACGTAAAAGCTAGATTTAATGCAAACTTAGGAAAAGTAATGAACTTGCCTTCAAATATTGATATTTACCCAGGTCTTAACCTTGGTTTGAAAAACTTTGGAGGACATCTTGGTGCAAGATATTTCTTTGATAAAGGCTTCGGATTGTTTACTGAAATGCAATTCCCAATTGCAAAATACAATGATAAGGACAAACTTTTCAGAAATCTAAACAACCAATTTGCAGTAAATGTTGGTGTATCTTTTGATATTGCGAAATAAATTTTGTAATTCATATTTAATAAAAAGCCTTCAAGAATTGTTCTTGAAGGCTTTTGTTTATTAATTTTTCTAGTTTTTATTTCTTAAAATTCTCTATGTACAATTCTGTACCAAATCTTTTGAAGGTTTTACTATTGCCAAAGAAATCTTTAGTTGTAGTAAATGTGCTTTGGCGGGCAGCAGTCTTGGTGTACTTCACTCCTGTTATAAGCTCTAAAGCCTTGCCTAAAGCAGGATCTGATGTATTCCCGAATTCCTTCAACGTTCCAAAATAAGAATAAGAATTTATTGCATAATCTGGTAAAATACCTCCTTTAGTAGGATTTGCTTCTTTTTTACCGTTATAATAAGAGAAAACAATAGGTTGCATTGCCCATTTATGTGCTGTATTTTTACTTGAATAAGAAGTGTAATCTGATTTTGGAGAATCGTATAAAGTAATAGAACCTACAAATTTACCATAGGTTTCTGCACCAATAGTTACTACATTAATGTAAGCTCTTAAACCTTTAATGGTCAACTCACTTGCTGAAGCTGTTCCGCCTGAGGTTAAAACATAAACCTTACTCAAACCTAAACTATTGATATTCTGAGTTCCGCTGTTTTGGGTTTGTCCGTTCGTAAAAGTATAGGTGTTTACTTTGCTGCTTAAGTTATCGACATCATCCTCATTATTATGTTTATCATTAAAATCATAAACTACGTAGGGCGAACCTGTAAAATTGCCTGTAACCATTTGCCCAAGAGCAACTGCTGTTTCAACAGAACCGCCTCCGTTGTATCTTAAATCTAAAATCAGTTCATTAACTCCGTCTTGTTTCATTTGTGCGAAAGCAGCATTCAGCTCATCATTATAAACCGATTGAAAGCCATTATATACCAAATAACCAATTTTCTTTCCGTTCACTTCATATTTTTGATAATAAGCCACAGGATTTTCTTCTAAAACTACAGAAGTTAAAGTTACTTTTTTCTTTTCTCCTGTTGTAGTTACTCCTGTTGAGCTAACAGAAGCTGTTTCTGCAACCGTAACCGAAAAACTATCACTAAAAAGTTGTTGATAATTACTTGTCGTTAAAGCAGCGCCGTTTACCTGATATATAACATCTCCTCTTTCTAAACCTGCACTTGCTGCTGGTGAATTAGGGACTACATAATTTACAATACCAACCACATTAGTACTTCCTGAATCTTTATAGAAAAGAGAAAGATTCATCCCAGAGTCCTTAGATATCCCACTAAATTGTTGCATTAATGCATCTACATCATCTACAATCCAAGAAAATCTATCGGTATTAGGGTAATCATTCAATAAGCTATAAAATACCTCGTCTGGATTTTTAGAACTCATTAGAGTTTTGTATTGACTGGTTTTCGCAAAACTATCCGCTAAATTAGGCACATCTTTTTGCCAATAATACCAAGAGCTTAAACCCTTCCATACAAATGTATTTATTTGGTTTTCCACAGTTTGCGTTTCTGATGAATCATCACTCCTATTACACGAAACCGCTAAAAAAAGCGTTAATAATAATACGCCCAGTGTTTTTCTTCTTATCATTATTTAAAATTATTTAATTTTGTCAAAAACCAAATTTATGAAAAAGACTTTTAACAAAAACCTATTTTTTTGCTTTTTATTGCTATTATTTGCAGTTTCTTGTAAAAATCTTCTGAATTCTTCAATCCCAAACATTTTAGAACCTAAATATTCCATCTACAATATTTTTGGCGAAAAAGGTTACAAGGTATCTTTTGATTTAAGTTCTAATGCAGAGCCAACATTTGTAATCATCAACAAAA
>JAYRDY010000043.1:0-13029 GCA_041909215.1 Cloacibacterium sp.
CTAGAAATATGATTATTTCTGGAGCAGTAATTTTAGCATTTTTAGGTTTACACTTTTATGATTTTTGGGTTCATGAAATGAATTACAAATACTTAGAAGGTTTAACAATTAATGAAACGAGGTATTGGGAAGAACTACACGCAAAATTTGCAGACCCAATAAGAGTAGCATTTTATGTAATCTCTTTTGTTCTATTAGGTTTGCATTTGTCACATGGTTTTCAATCTTCATTCCAATCTATTGGCGCGAGACATCCTAAATATTTACCAGTAGTTAAATCTATAGGAACGTGGTATTCTATTTTAATTCCACTAGGTTTTATTGTAGTAGCAGTTTTTCATTTCCTAACTCAATCTTAATTTTAAGTTTTATATCATCTAAAATTTAAAATCTAAAATTTAAAATTTTTAAAAATGAGCAAATTAGATTCAAGAATTCCTGTAGGTCCTTTAGCGGACAAATGGAAAAATCATAAAGCACACATGAATTTGGTTGCACCAAATAA
This sequence comes from Cloacibacterium sp., assembly GCA_041909215.1. Lineage (GTDB taxonomy): Bacteria > Bacteroidota > Bacteroidia > Flavobacteriales > Weeksellaceae > Cloacibacterium. The sequence continues at coordinate 506 of JAYRDY010000043.1, forward strand.
CCGTGATAAAATTGATATTATTGTTGTTGGGACAGGTTTAGCTGGCGGTTCTGCTGCAGCAACTTTAGCTGAGCAAGGTTATAATGTAAAAGCTTTCTGTTACCAAGATTCACCGAGAAGAGCGCACTCTATTGCGGCTCAAGGAGGTATTAATGCTGCTAAAAACTATCAGAATGATGGTGACTCTGTTTACAGATTATTCTATGATACAATTAAAGGTGGAGACTACAGAGCAAGAGAAGCTAATGTGTATAGATTAGCAGAAGTTTCTGCAAATATTATAGACCAATGTGTGGCACAAGGTGTACCTTTTGGTAGAGAATATGGCGGCCAATTAGATAACCGTTCTTTTGGAGGTACTCAGGTAAAGAGAACTTTCTATGCTAAAGGACAAACTGGTCAGCAATTATTATTAGGTGCCTATTCTGCAATGAGCCGCCAAATCGGTAAAGGTAGAATTAAAATGTACAACCGTCATGAAATGATGGATTTAGTCTTAGTAGATGGCAAAGCTAGAGGAATTATTGCAAGAAACTTAGTTACTGGCGAAATCGAAAAACATTCTGCACACGCTGTAGTAATTGCTTCGGGTGGTTATGGTAACGTATATTTCCTTTCTACGAATGCAATGGGTTCTAACGTTTCTGCAGCTTGGAAAATTCACAAAAAAGGAGCATACTTTGCTAATCCTTGTTATGTGCAAATCCACCCAACTTGTATTCCTGTTCACGGAACACAACAGTCTAAATTAACTTTGATGTCAGAATCTCTTAGAAACTCTGGTAGAATTTGGGTTCCTAAAAAAATTGAAGATGCGCAAGCCGTCAGAGAAGGAAAACTTAGACCAGAAAATATTAAAGAAGAAGACAGAGATTATTATTTAGAAAGAAGATATCCTGCATTTGGTAACTTAGTACCAAGAGACGTAGCTTCTAGAGCTGCTAAAGAAAGATGTGATGCTGGTTTCGGAATCGAAAATAATGATACTAAAGAAGGAGTATTCTTAGATTTCTCTACAGAAATTATGAAGAAAGGTAGAGAAGCAGCTACAGAGAAAAACATCCACAATCCTTCTGAACAACAAATCTATGATTTGGGTAAAAAATGGGTGGAAGAAAAATACGGAAACCTATTCCAAATGTATGAGAAAATTACAGCAGACGATCCATACGTAACACCAATGAAAATTTATCCAGCAGTTCACTACACAATGGGAGGAGTTTGGGTAGATTACAATTTACAATCCACAATACCAGGTTGTTTCGTAATTGGTGAAGCAAATTTCTCAGACCACGGAGCAAACAGATTAGGTGCATCTGCATTAATGCAAGGTTTAGCAGACGGATATTTCGTATTGCCTTATACGATTGCAGATTATCTTTCGGCAGATATCAGAACAGGCAAAATCCCCACAGATTCTTCTGAATTTAATGAAGCTGAAAAATCTATTCAAGAAAAAATCAATTTCTTCTTAACCAATAAAGGAACTCATTCTGTAGATTACTTCCACAAAAAACTAGGAAACGTAATGTGGAACAAAGTCGGTATGGGTAGAACCCCTGAAGGCTTGGCAGAAGCAATTAAAGAAATTGAAGAAATTAGAAAAGATTTCTGGCAAAATGTAAGAGTACCAGGCGAAGCTAACGGAATGAATACAGAGCTTGAAAAAGCTTTCAGAGTTGCAGATTTCTTAGAACTAGGCCAATTAATGGCAAAAGATGCTCTCGAAAGACAAGAATCTTGTGGTGGGCACTTCCGTTGGGATCATGCAACTCCGGAAGGTGAAGCGGAAAGAGATGACGAGAACTACAAATACGTAGCCGCTTGGGAATACAAAGGTGATGATATCAACGCCGAAGTATTGCACAAAGAAGAGTTGGTGTACGAGAATATTGAAGTGAAAACGAGAAGTTATAAATAATCTCCATTAAATAATTTAAAAAATGAGTGCAAAAAAAGGATTAAACCTGACTCTAAAAATTTGGAGACAGAAAAATAATAAATCAAAAGGTCAGTTCGAGACCTATAAAATATCAGACGTTTCTACAGATTCTTCATTCTTAGAAATGCTAGATATGCTTAACGAACAATTGGTGAATAACGGAAGCGAACCAGTAGCATTCGACCACGACTGTAGAGAAGGAATCTGCGGTATGTGTTCTTTGTACATAAACGGTAGAGCTCACGGTCCAGATACAGGTATTACTACTTGCCAATTGCACATGAGAATGTTCAAAGATGGTGAAACGATTACCATTGAGCCTTGGAGAAGTGCTGCATTCCCAGTTATTAAAGACTTGGTGGTTGATAGAAGCGCTTTCGACAGAATTATGGCTGCAGGTGGTTTTGTTTCTGTAAACACTTCTGGTAATACACTAGATGCAAACGCAATCCCAGTTCCAAAGGAAGATGCTGATAAAGCAATGGATGCGGCAGCTTGTATTGGCTGTGGAGCTTGTGTTGCTACTTGTAAAAACGGTTCAGCAATGTTATTTGTAGGTGCTAAAGTTTCTCAGTTCGCACTTTTACCACAAGGTAGAGTAGAAGCGAAGAGAAGAGTACTAAACATGGTAAAACAAATGGACGAAGAAGGCTTCGGTAACTGTTCTAACACAGGTGCTTGCGAAGTAGAATGTCCTAAAGGTATTTCATTAGAAAACATTGCAAGAATGAATAGAGAGTTCTTAGCCGCGAAATATACGGTTGCAGACTAAATTTATTTATTGAAATAAACTGAAAATCACCTCATTTGAGGTGATTTTTCGTTAAATTATTCCCAAAATGCAAAGTTTATTTTAGCAAGTAAAACTAAAACTATATTTTTGTGAGAATTTAAAAACAAAAACAATTTTTATAAAAAATGAAAAAATATTTTTTATTATTCTTATTCTCAATTTTATTGCTTTCTTGTTCTAAAGGAGGGAAAATAACACTTTCGGGTAATGTGAAAAATGGCTCGCCATTAGAAAGAATAGAACTTATAGAAGCTTCTGGAGTAGCCACTTTACCAATAACTAATTTTGGAGTTGATGCCAAAGGTAATTTTACACAGAATGTAGAAATTCCAAAAGATGGAATTTATGTGCTTACTTATGGTGGTAGAAACAGCTTTTTGTATCTAAAAGGTGGCAATAAGGTAAACCTTCAAATAGATGCAATGCTATTCCCTAATGCTGTTAAAATCTCAGGAGATGCCAAAGCAAATACTGAATATATTAAAGAAGGGCAAGAATTCATCAATCAGTATATGTCTAAAATTAATCCTTCAGTTATCTCTAAAGGTGAAGATGAATTTCTTAAAGAATTAGATAAATATAAAGCAGATATTACTAAGAAATTAGATGAAATCGCTAAGACTAAAAAACCAGATAGCGATGTAGAAAAATTTAATAAAAGAGAATTAGACGTAACAATGTTGCTTATTTCTACTCAGTATGAAAACATGCATGGGCAAGCAACCAACAACCCTAATTATAAGCCATCTGCTAAATATATTGATTATCAGAAGAAATTAGAAAACGAAGCTTATGTAGCAGATATGCCAACATACAGAAGTTACATGCTTAATAAGTTAAGCTCTTCATTACAAAAATATTTTGAAACCAATAAAGATATTAAGGTAAACTCAAATACAGAAATGTTCTCTAAGTTTTTAGATACACAAAAAGATATTTCTGATAAAACTAAAGACTATCTTTTAGCAACAGTAGCTTCACAGTATGATATTCAGCCAAACAATCCTAAAATACCAGAACTGATAAAATTTTTAGACACTAAAATTAAGAATGCAGACCTTAAAGCGGATCTTAAAAAGGTAGAAGAAGCAGTTTACGGGATTAAATTGGGTACAGATTATTCTAAAACAGAATTATTAAAGCAAGATGGTAAAAAATCTTCTTTAGCTGAATTAAAAGGTAAACCAACAACCGTATTTTTCTACGCTTCATGGAATCCTTATTTTAATGAAAACGCGGCTCCTGTTCTAAAAGAAATGGTGAAGTTTTATGGTTCTAAAATGAATTTTGCTTTCGTAAATTTAGATGATACCAAAGACCAATTTATGAAAACTTCTAAAGCTGTTTTCAACGGAGTGAAAGGCGTAAGTTTTTACGGAGAAGGTGGTCTTAACTCTGAAATTGCGAAACAATTTGCAATCTATGGTTTCAAAATGCCAAGTTTTGTAATCTTAGATAAAGATGGTAAAGTAATGAGCAAAAGCTTTTTAAATATTGGTGATCCAGAATTGGTAGATGCTCTTAATAAAGCGTCTGGTTTACAAGCACCAACAGCTGCACCAGTTCCGCAAATGATGCCGCAAATGCAGCAACCTGAAGCAGTGCCTTCAAAATAATTTAGAAATTTTAATCCTAGATATAGAGCGGACTTTAGTCCGCTTTTTTTACGGAAAATCTTATCATAATTTTTATTTTTAAAAAACGTAATTTTGCAAAATCATGAGCAAAAAGAAAAAAAATATCATTTTAGAAAATATTAAGCTAGTTTCTGCAGGTGCAAAAGGAGTAGCTGTTGGTAAAACCGAAGAAGGTAAAACGGTTTTGGTTTCAGGAGCAGTTCCGGGAGATCTTGTGAATGCCAGAGTAAAAAAAGCAAAATCTAAATATTACGAAGCTGAAGCGATAGAAATTATTCAAAAATCTCCTTACAGAGTTGAGCCAAAATGCATTCATTTCGGAGTTTGTGGCGGTTGCAAATGGCAGAATCTTTCTTACCAAAAACAACTCGATTTCAAGCAAGAAGAAGTGTATAACAACATCAAAAGAATCGGTGGAATCGAAAATTTTGAAACTTTGCCTATTCTCGGTTCGGAAGAAGAATATTTTTACAGAAATAAAATGGAATTTTCTTTTTCCAACGCTCGTTGGTTAACGCAATACGAAATCAGTTCTGAAGAGAATTTCGGGAATAAAGATGCTCTTGGATTCCACATTCCAGGAATGTGGAGTAAGATTTTAGATTTACAAGAATGTTTTCTGCAAGAAGCTCCATCTAATGATTTAAGATTAGCCGTAAGAAATTATGCCATCAAAAATGGTCTAGATTTCTTTGATGTAAGAAATCAAGAAGGCTTCCTCAGAACTTTAATGCTTCGTCAAAACTCTCAAGGAGAATGGATGGTTTTATTCCAATTGTACAGAGAAGAGAAGGAAAACAGAGAGCAATTATTCGATTATATTTTAGAGAAATTTCCACAAATCAAAACATTGGTATTTGCCATCAATCCGAAACAGAATGATTCTATTTATGATTTAGATGTGCAGACTTATTTCGGCGAAGGTTTTATTTATGAAGAAATGGATGGGCTGAAATTTAAAATCGGACCGAAATCTTTCTTCCAAACCAACTATAAACAAGCGCTGAATTTGTATAGAAAAACGTTAGAATTTGCAGAAATTTCTGAAAATGATGTGGTTTATGATTTATACACAGGAACAGGAACGATTGCACAATATATTGCCAAAAAAGCAAAATACGTTATCGGGATTGAATCGGTGCAAGAAGCGATTGATGCAGCGAAAGAACACGCAAAACTCAATGGTTTAGAGAATTGCGAGTTTTATTGTGGCGATATGAAAGACGTTTTTACGGAAGAGTTTTTAGCCAATCATCCAAAAGCAGATATTTTGGTGACTGATCCTCCACGAGACGGAATGCACCAAAAAGTAGTAGAGCAAATTTTAAAACTTGCACCAAAGAAAATTGTCTATGTAAGTTGTAATTCGGCAACGCAAGCCAGAGATTTAGCATTAATGAAGGATGACTATGACGTGGTGAAAATTCTGCCAGTTGATATGTTTCCGCAAACACATCACGTAGAAAATATAGCACTGTTAATAAAAAAATAACTAAATTGGGGGTTCAAAAAGAATCCCTAATTTTTTTAGCATGAAAAACGTAGTAAAAATTTTCCTTCTTTTCAATTTATTTGTTGCTTTTTCTGTATCAGCGCAAAAAGACAGTGTAAAGGTTGATTTAAAAGCCAAAAAAGACACTGTAAACACTTCAAAACCAAAAGATAAAAAGCCCGATAAAATTCAACTTTTTGATAAAGTAATTACCAGCAAAGCGGTTAGCGATGAAGGAATTATCACTGTTCATAAGGTAGAAGATAAATACTATTTCGAAATTCCAGATCAATCACTAAAAAAAGAATTTTTGGTGGTCACCAGATTAACCAAAGCGGGTGCTGAAATGAGAATGGGAACGGTAGGTTATGCAGGAGACCAAATCAGTCAAAACGTCATCAGTTTCGAGAAAGGCCCAAATGATAAAGTTTTTTTACGTTCAATTTCTTACGTAGATTACGCTAAAGATTCTACTTCGGCGATGTACAAAACCGTGATGAGAAATAATGTGAATGCCATAGAACAAGCTTTTGATATTAAAGCATTCGGTAAAGACAAAAAATCTACGGTAATAGATGTTACAGACTTCATCAATGCAGATAATGACGTGGTTTCTTTTGATTCTAATGTGAAAAAAGGCTTCAAAGTTGGTGCTATTCAGAAAGATAAATCTTTCATTAATTTTATAAAATCTTTTCCAAAGAATATAGAAATTAATACCACTAAAACATACAGCAGAAGTGCAGGAGATGCGTCGCCAATTCCAGGAGCTCCAAAACCAGAAGTGAGCGGAAATTACACAATTGAAGTGAATTCTTCTATCATACTTTTGCCTGAAAATAAAATGCAGGCAAGATATTTTGATCCTAGAGTAGGTTATTTTACCGTTGGTTATACTGATTTTGATGAAAATCCTCAAGGTGTAGAAAGAGTTTCTTTGATAAAAAGATGGAGATTAGAACCAAAAGCGAAAGATTTAGAAAAGTATAAAAGAGGAGAATTGGTTGAGCCAGAAAAACCAATTGTTTTTTACATTGATCCATTAACTCCAAAAAAATGGATTCCTTATTTAATTCAAGGAGTGAATGATTGGCAAAAAGCTTTTGAAAAAGCTGGTTTCAAAAATGCGATTTATGCAAAAGTTCCGAATGCTAAAGAAGATCCAGAATGGAGTTTAGAGGATGCAAGATTCTCGGCTATCGTTTATAAACCATCAGATGTTCCTAATGCTTCAGGTCCTTCAATTGCAGATCCTAGAACGGGCGAAATTTTAGAAAGTCACATCAATTGGTATCACAATGTAATGAAATTGTTGAACGATTGGTATTTCGTACAAGCTTCACCAAATGATCCTAGAGCCAGAAAAGTAGATTTTGATGATGAATTAATGGGGCAATTAATCAGATTTGTTTCTTCACACGAAGTAGGGCATACCCTTGGTTTGAGACATAATTTTGGGTCTAGTTCTACGGTTCCTGTAGAAAATCTTAGAAATAAAGCTTGGTTGAAAGCCAATGGTCATACTCCTTCCATTATGGATTATGCAAGATTTAATTATGTTGCACAACCAGAAGATAATGTAGGCGAAGCGGGAATTATGCCAAGAATTGGTGATTATGATGAGTGGGCAATAGAATGGGGCTACAGAAGATTCTATAATTATGATTCTCCTGAAAAAGAAAAAGCTCATCTTAATAAATGGGTGATGGAAAAATCACAAAATCCTAGGCTTTGGTTTGGTACAGAAACCAATCCTTATGATCCGCGTTCGCAAAGCGAACAAGTTGGTGATAATCCTATGCTTGCAGGAAAATACGGAGTGAAAAATCTTCAGCGAATTATGGAAAACATAGAAGCGTGGAGTACAAAACCAAATGAAGATTACAGCAGTCTTAATAATAGATTTACTCAAGTTTCTGGGCAGTTTTCTAGATATTTAGGTCATGTTGCAAAATATATTGGGGGCGTAAAAGAAACACCGAAAATGGTAGAACAAAAAGGTGCAGTTTACGAATTGGTTTCGAAAACAGAACAAAAAGAAGCGTTGAGATTTTTATCAGAAAATGTCTTCACAACACCGAATTGGTTGTTGAAAACTTCTGTTTTAAACAAAATTGGTAAATCGCCAGTAGAAGTAGTAGAAGGTTTGCAAAATAACGTTCTTAATAGAATATTGAGCGAAGGCGTACTTAATAAATTATATGAAGGCGAATCTTTAGATGCCAAAGCATACACTTTGCAAGATTACCTTCAGGATGTTAAAAATAATGTTTTTTCTGAGTTAAAAACTTCCGCAAAGATTGATATTTATAGAAGAAATTTACAAAATAATTTTGTTGAAGATTTATTAGCAAGAACACAATCTACGAAACCAATTTCTAGTGGTAGAACTTATGAATTTATTTCAGGAAATTCTGATGTTAAGGCCATTGTAAGAGGTGTTTTAAGAGAAATAAAAACAGATGCTTCAAAGGCGGCTCAATCATCATCAGATGCGGTAACCAAATATCATTTAGAAGATATAGTGTATAGAATTGATAAAAATTTAGAAATAAAATAAGAATGAAATTTTTTAAAATAATTTTCCTGTTTTTTTGTAGCTTTCTTTTATCGCAGGAGAAAAGAGATTTTAAAATTGGCGAAATTCTAGAGTTAGATTCTAAGATTCTTAATGAAAAAAGAATACTAAACATTAATCTTCCTCAAGAATTCAATCCTCAAGAAAAGTATGATGTAATATATCTTCTTGATGGTTCTGCAAGCGAAGATTTTTTACATGTTTCGGGCTTGGTTCAGTTTTTTAATCTTCAATTTAAAATGCCAAAAACAATCATTGTAGGGATTGCAAATATTGATAGAAAAAGAGATTTCACGTTTCCAACCACAATTGAGAATGATAAAAAAGCGTATCCTACAACTGGAAGTTCAGAGAAATTTATAGAATTTTTAGAAAAAGAATTGCTTCCCTTTATCGATCAAAAGTATAAAACAACAGACAAAAAATATGTAATAGGACAATCTTTGGGCGGACTTCTTGCTTCTGAGATTCTAATTAAAAAGCCACAATTGTTTAATCAATATATTATTACAAGTCCAAGTTTTTGGTGGGATGATGAATCTTTATTAAAATTAGCGGAAGAAAAGGTTGATAAGAAAGATTTTAATAATACTTTTGTCTATATTTCTGTGGGAAAAGAACATCCTACGATGATTAAAGAAGCCAAAAAATTTGCAGAAATTCTAAACAAGAAAAATATTAAAAATGAGTTTAGATATTTTGAAAAAGAAAATCATGCTACTATTTTGCACAATAGTTTGTATGAAGCATTTAAGATTTTATTTCCTTATAAAGATTAATATGAAATATTTTTTAACATTATTATTAATGAGTTTTCTCCTTATTTCTTGTGAAGGAGATGATGATGTTTGTGTGAGTGGTGAAGCCACTCCGAGAATGAAAATAAAATTTAAAAGTGCAGATAATAAACAGATGACGCTTGATAATATTTATGTTGATGTAGATTACGGCGGTACATCTTTGGTAAATGTAGTTTCAATGGCAAAAGCAGATTCTATTTTGGTTCCGTTAAGAGTAGATAACAATTCTTACACAGAAATTTTTGTGCGAACACAAGAAAAAGGAGCTGTTTCTAAAATGAAAATTTCTTACGAAACCCAATCAAAATACGTTTCGCCAGCTTGCGGTTTCAAAAGAGAATACGAAAACGTGAAGGCAGTTTTAGAAACGCCTAATCCTGTAACGAATGTAGAACTCAACCAAAATCAAATTACCAATGAAAATAAAACTCATCTTTATCTTGTCTTTTAGTTTTTGTCTGGTTTTTGCTCAGGAAAAAGACAGTATAAAAGTTAAAAATAAATATCAGCCAAATATTACAGTGGGTGCTGATGTGCTGAACGCTGCAATGGCAGCTTTTAGTGACAGAAAATTGTTTCAAGGATATGTTTCTACAAAAATTAAAAAAAATCTACATGCTGTTTTAGATGTTGGTTTTGAAAAAAATATATACCAAAAAGGAGGTTATGATGCTTCTGCAAACGGAATTTTTGCAAAAATTGGCAGCTATTATATGCTTTCTATGGATGAAGAAGACAAAGACAGTGGTTTCTACGCGGGCGCAAAAATTGCTGGCTCTTTTTACACACAAGAATATAAATCTGTACCAGTGAGAGCTTATGGTGGGGGAGATGCCTATCTTAGCTTTCCTTCATCCAGTCAATCTGCGTATTGGATAGAAGGTTTTGTAGGAGCTAGAGTTCAGCTTTTTAAGTCTAAATTTTATGTTGATGTTAACGCACAACCAAGATATTTGGCTTATACAACAAAACAAGAAGAAATGATCCCCATGATTGTGCCAGGATTTGGGAAAAGTTCTAATAAATTTAATGTAGGCTTCAGCTGGAATTTGGCTTATCAGTTTTAAGTATTTTATAACAGAGTTGTTGAAAAAGTATTTTTTTTTGAAAAAAATAGGATTTTTTTTAGTTTGTTATGAAAAAGTATATAACTTTGGTTTCCCTAAAATTAAAGTCTAATTTTAAAAAATATGTGGATGAAGAAAATTCTATTATTTCTGATAGCTGGATTAATTTCAATAAATTTATCAGCACAGACAAAAAAAACAGTAAATAAATCACCAAAAGGTTACATAAGATGTTTATCTACTGAACATGAGGAAAAGCTTAAGCAAAAATTTAAAAGAGCTTCAGTAGGTCAGTTTGAAACTTGGATGGCTAATGAATCTTTGAACCTAAGAAACAAAGGTGCAAATAGAATTTCTGCAGTGAGAACAATACCTGTCGTTGTACATGTTATTAACAGGGGAGAAGCGGTAGGAACAGGGACAAATATTAGTGATTCACAGGTTATTTCTCAAATTACCTCACTCAATAACGATTATAGAAAAAAAGTAGGAACTAAAGGTTATAATACAAATCCTGTAGGAGCAGATACTAATATAGAATTTGCTTTAGCGGTAAGAGACCCGAATGGTAATCCTACAAACGGTATCCATAGAGTTTCTTATGATAAAGAGTTTTGGCAAGAAGCCGATATCGAAGATAATTTAAAACCAAATACTATTTGGGATCCTACCAAATATCTTAATTTATGGGTAGTTAATTTCGGAGGAGATTTAAATGGAGTTTTAGGATATGCACAATTTCCTGTAGGTTCTACTTTAGATGGTTTAGACGAGACGGGTTTAGCATCAACTGACGGAGTTATTATAGGATACCAATTTTTTGGCAACTTAGATTATGATGATGGTAGTTTTACTTTAGATGATACTTATGGTTATGGTAGAACTGCAACCCATGAAATTGGTCACTGGCTTGGGTTGAGACATATTTGGGGAGACGATACCTGCGGTGAGGATTATGTAGCAGATACACCTGTACACGAAGATTCTAACTTTGGATGTTTTTCTCATCCAAAATCTAATTCTTGTGGAACATCAGATGAAATGTTCGAAAATTATATGGATTATACAGATGATACCTGTATGAATATCTTTACTCAAAATCAATTAGATAGATTTAATACTGTACTCACAAATTCAATAAGAAGAAAAGAATTACTCACTTCAGATGCTCTTTCACCTGTCTCATTATTAACTAATGATGGTGAAGTTGTCGTAAGCGCCTCTTATAGTGGGCTTTGTGGGGCTAGACCAACAGGTATTTTTAAAATTATAAACAGAGGTAGTAATAATATTACATCTGCTGTTTTGTCTGTTAATGATAATGGCAGTACTTACACTCAAAATTGGTCAGGAAATTTAGCTTCGCATCAAGAAGAAGTTATTCCAGTTATGTTCTCTGGGACAGGCGTTATAACAGCTACACTTACTTCTGTAAATGGAGTTGCAGATTCTAAAACATCTAATAATACCAATTCATTGTCATATACGATGACTCCAGCTTTGCCTAATTATACTACATCTACAGTTAAATTAAATTTGAAACTAGATAAGTATGGCTCAGAAACAACATGGAAATTAATTAATTCATCGGGAACAGTTTTGTATTATGGAGGACCTTATACTGATACTTCTACTGCTCCTGCTGTTAAATCATTTACTTTTTCATTGGCAAATAATAACTGTTATTCTTTTAGAATATATGATTATTATGGAGATGGTATTGTGCCAGGAGGTTATTATAAGCTTACTACGGAGACAGGTGACGTAATGGTTAATCAAACTGCATTTAATGGTTATTATGATGCTTATGCTTTTTCATTAGGGACAATATTAGCTGCAGAAGATGTTAAAAAAGTGAATGTTGAGATTTTCCCTAATCCTGTAGCAGATGTTTTAAACATAACTAAAGTATCTAATAATGCCACTTTTACGATTTATAACCTTGCAGGACAATTTATCTCTAAAGGGAAAGTTACCAATAATAAAGTTAATGTAGCTGCTCTTGCAAAAGGCGTTTACTTCATTGAAGTTTCTGAAAAAGCAGCAACTTCTAAATTGAAATTCATCAAAAAATAATTTTAGACGATATAAAAAATGAAAACCTTGAGTTCATCTCTAGTCATGGTCGGAAGAAAATCCGACCATTTTTTATGTTTAAGTTTTGAACACTTTATCAGGATTTCCACCAGCGAAAATGATTAAAATAGCAGTAACC
>JAYRDY010000044.1:0-13015 GCA_041909215.1 Cloacibacterium sp.
ACAATATTCATCAGAGTAGATAAATTCTTCAACAGTAATGGTCATGTCTATTTCGTAAACGCCAGGTTTATTGATGTTTCCACAAGCGGAAATCAATTTAGTACCTGTAGAACGACCTACACCAATTTTTGCATATTCTGCACCAGTAATATCTATAATTGGAACAACTGCAGCAATAGTTTCTACATTGTTTACCACAGTTGGGCACTGCCAAAGACCTTTAACCGCAGGGAAAGGTGGTTTTAATCTTGGGTTACCACGTTTACCTTCTAAAGATTCTAGAAGGGCAGTTTCTTCTCCACAGATGTAAGCACCTGCACCTCTCTGCACGTAGATTTCTAAATCGAAACCACTTCCTAAAATATTTTTACCCAAGAAACCTGCTTTTTTAGCTTCGTCAATCGCTTGTTCTAAAATATCAGGAATCCAAGAATATTCTCCTCTGATATAAATGTAAGATGTGTTAGAACCTAGCGCGAAAGAAGCAATAATCATCCCTTCAATTAATAAATGAGGGATAAATTCCATTAAATATCTGTCTTTGAAAGTTCCAGGTTCAGATTCGTCTGCATTTACTACCAAATATCTTGGCACGCCTTCTGGTTTTGCTAGGAAGCTCCATTTCATTCCTGTAGGGAAACCAGCACCACCACGACCTCTAAGACCAGAAGTTTTTACTTCTTCTACAATTTGGTCTGGAGTCATTTTCAATGCTTTTTCTACAGATTGGTAGCCACCATTTTGTCTGTAAGTATCAAAATATCTGATACCTTCTATGTGCGCGTTTTTAAGTAAAAGTTTTTTACTCATAACTGTTATTTATTAATCAATAGCGATGTTTCCTTGTCTGCAAAGGTCTAGGATTTCATCTACTTTTTCTTTAGTTAAATTTTCGTGATAGAATTTGCCAAGTTGCAACATAGGTGCGTAACCACAAGCTCCTAAACATTCTGCAGGTTTTAGTGTAAATAAACCATCTGCAGTAGTTTCGCCTGCTTTTATGCCGAGTCTTTCTTTAATGTGATTTACAATATCATCACTACCTCTTAGCATACAAGGGCCTGTAACGCAAACTTCTAAAACATATTTGCCTACAGGTTTCATATTGAACATGGTGTAGAAAGTTGCCACTTCGTACACTTCAATAGGAGTAATGTCTAAAATTGTTGCTACATAATCCATCACAGGAACGTCTAACCAACCGCCAAACTCTTTCTGTGCCAAGTGTAACACAGGAATAAGTGCAGATTTTTGTTTCCCTTCTGGATATCTTGCAATAATTTGTTTTACTTTTTCTAAAGTTTCTGGTTTAAAAGCAATTTCGCTCATAATTTAATAGATTTTAGATTTTAGATTTTAGATTTTAGATGAAAATCAGTTCTCTAAAAACTCTATTTAATTTATCATTTATTATTTATAACTTTTTTAGGCGTCTAGCTCACCTGCAATAATGTTCATAGAACTCATTGTAACAACGGCATCAGATATCATTGCGCCTTTAATCATTTCAGGATAAGCCTGATAGTAGATAAAGCAAGGTCTTCTGAAGTGTAATCTGTAAGGGCTTCTACCGCCATCACTTATCAGATAGAAACCTAACTCACCGTTACCTCCTTCTACACAATGGTAAACTTCTCCTTTAGGGATTTCTGTTTCACCCATTACGATTTTGAAGTGATAAATAAGGGCTTCCATATTATTATATACTTCTGCTTTTTCTGGAAGATAAAATTCTGGAACATCTGCATGGAAATCTCCCTCTGGTAAATTTTTGTAAGCCTGTTCAATAATTTTTAAACTTTCCCAAACTTCGTGCTGACGAACCATAAAACGGTCATAAGTATCACCACCTGTACCTAGAGGTACCATAAAATCAAAATCTTCATAAGAAGAATAAGGTTGTGCAACTCTTACGTCATAATCTACACCAGCTGCTCTTAAGTTAGGACCTGTGAAACTATAGTTTAGGGCTCTTTCTGCTGAGATTGGGCCTGCACCAATAGTTCTTTCCATAAAGATTCTGTTTCTTTCGTTCAGAGTACAGAATTGTCCCCAGATTTTAGGGAAGTTTTTCAACCAATTTTGTAAAAGTTCATGGAATTTAGGTGTGAAATCTCTCTCGAAACCGCCAATTCTTCCCATATTGGTTGTCATTCTTGCACCACAGATTTGCTCATACATTTCGTAAATCGCTTCTCTCTCACGGAACAAGTAGGTAAGACCTGTAATAGCGCCAGCATCCATCGCAATTACGCCATTACATACCATGTGGTCTGCAATTCTTGCCAATTCCATCATAATAACACGCATATAATCTACACGTTTTGGCACTTCGCAACCGATGAGTTTTTCTACCGTCATATGCCAAGCCATATTATTGATGGGTGCAGAACAGTAATTCATACGGTCTGTAAGGGTTGTAATTTGTGCGAAATTTCTTTTTTCAGAAATTTTTTCGAATGCACGGTGTATGTATCCTACAGTTTGTTCGGCGTGTAAAATTCTTTCTCCATCCATCGTAAGTACGTTTTGGAAAATACCGTGCGTAGATGGGTGTGTTGGGCCAAGGTTTAGTGTATAGAGTTGTCCGTCTATTTGTTCCTTGGTCTCGTAATTATTGAGTATATTAGATAATGCGTTGTCTTTCATAATGATTAGATTTGCTATTTGAGAATTTAAGGATTTAAAACATCCAACATCTCATTTCAAATTTTTCTATCTTCCGAACATTTTATCGTCTTTGTCTGTTCTGGTACCATCTTCTAATGCATATTCTTTAAGCATAGGGTGGTAGCCAAGATCTTCCATATTCAGGATGGCTCTTAAATCTGGATGTCCTTTGAATTTGATTCCGTAGAAATCAAAAGTTTCTCTTTCCATCCAGTTAGCGCCTGAATATAAATCAGTTAAGGTTTCGAATTCTATATTTTCTCTTGGCCCGAAAGCTTTAAGACGAATTCTGAAACCTGTTTTTAGATTATGTAAATGGTAAATTACCCCCAATTCTTTTTCCTTATTTTCTGGATAGTGGATTCCGCAAATATCGGTAAGGAAATTAATTTCTAAAGAAGTTTCTTTAAGGTAATGAATTACTTTTTTGATGTCTTCTTTTTTGAGTTCTAAAGTCAAAAATCCATACGGTTCGCTAACGGAAATTATCGAATCAGGAAATTCTCTTTTGATGGCTTCTAGTACAAATTCGTTAGTCATATCCATAATTATTCTATACCGTAAGATTCTAATAAAGCTTTGTATTCTGGCAATTCTCTTCTTCTTAAGCTTTCGCTTTGGCTAAGTTCTTGCACTTGCATTACGCCTTCAATAATTTGTTCTGGTCTTGGCGGGCAACCTGGCACATATACATCTACAGGGATAATTTTATCAATTCCTTGCAGTACAGAGTAAGTATCAAAAATACCGCCACTAGAAGCGCAAGCTCCTACAGCAATTACCCATTTGGGTTCTGCCATCTGTGTATATACTTGTTTTAGTACGGGTGCTAATTTTTTAGAAATGGTTCCGCAAACCATAAGCATGTCTGCTTGTCTCGGAGAGAATGAGTTTCTTTCCATCCCGAATCTAGACCCATCATAAGTTGGGTTAAGAAAGGCCATAAACTCAATACCGCAACAAGAAGTTGCAAATGGCAAAGGCCACAAAGAATAACTTCTGGCCAAACCGATTACACTGCTTAGTTTTGTAGCAAAAAAACCTTCACCTTCAAATCCTTCTGGTATAGGTGCGTCCATTCTTACAACTGGTTTATTATCTGACATTATTATTCGTTGTTTTTTTTAAGGTTGATTTTAATAATACTTAAAAGTATTGTTTTATTTATCCCAATCTAGAGCTCCTCTTTTCCATACGTATAAGAAACCTACGAAAAATACAGAAACAAAGGCAAGAATTGCGTAGAAACCTTCTACACCAAATTCTCTGAAATTAACTGCATAAGGATAAAAGAAGACAATTTCTATATCAAATAGAACAAATAGAATTGCGGTAAGAAAATATTTTACAGAAAAGGGAGTTCTCGCATTTCCTTCAATTTCATAACCACATTCAAAGTTTTCGTTTTTCTTTTTTGAAGAATTTTTAGGCCCTAAAAAATGGGTTCCTAGAATAGAAAGTAGCACAAAACCTAAACCTACAGCAGCCTGTATAAGGACTGGGATATAATTATCTGGTAAATTCATCTCTATATATATTTCAACAGGCAAATTTACGAAATATTAATAGAAAAGGGAAATTTTATGCAACACTTTATTTTATTTAATAGCGTATTATTTAATTTAGAATAATTATAAATAAAGATTATTTTTTCATTTTTTTTAATAAAATAATTCCCATGTAGGCAATGTAGCCAAATAAAACGCTGGCAAACAATATGTTGATGATGGTATCTATTTTTTCGTCTTTAACCTGAAAAAATTGATTGTATAACACGTAAAGTATGATGATGCCTGCGTAATTGTAAAGTTGTCTTTTCATTTTAGAGAGATTTTTTATAATAAATATAATCTGTAATTGGCGGAGTTATATTATTTGTTTTGAGTTCGGTAGCAATCTGTGCTCTGTGGTAATTGCTGTGGTTACAATAGTGGAAAATAATGTCTTTAACACTTCTTTTAAAGGCTTCGCCAGATGTATTTTTGTAATCAATAATGGTTTCTAATTGAAAATCTTGTAAAATGAGTTCCGAGGTTTCAAGATTTTCTGCATTCATATTTTTTAAGACTTCTAAAGGTAGGTTTTCCCATACTTTATAAGCGGAATTTTGTTTTAAAATCCTATTATTCCAAAGATGTTGAGCGTTAATGAGATGTGATAATAAAAGCTGATCTTTTTCTGAAATTTCATTCGGATGATTTTCAAAAAGCATAATCAACTTATTGTTCATCTCGAAGTTGTAAACTAATATTTCTTTAAAAAAATCTTTCATGGAGAGTTATTTTTTAACAATGAGTATCCTTTATTGATGAATTTTTTACTTTTGAAATATTCTTTTTTTTGAAATTCATTTTACAGGTTTAATCCGTACGTTCTTCTTCTTTTATGATTAACAGGGTTGTAGTCTTGCCAAAGCAATTGTATGTTTTTATTTTCTTCCAACTCTGGGTTGGTTTCAAGATATTTAACGCCTTTTTTCTTGAATTTTTTCCAAATTTCTTTAAAGATAATAGCGGTTACGCCGCGTTTTTGATATTCTGGATGAACGCCAATTAAATAAAAGTTGGCTCTATCGTTTTTGCGACCTGCATTCATAAAGTGTATCCACCCAAAAGGCAATAATTTACCCTTTGATTTTTGCAATGCTTTAGAGTAAGAGGGCATGGTAATGGCAAAAGCAATTAAATTATAATCACTATCAACAATGCATATAATATAGTCTTTGTCTATAAAACCAAAATATTTCTCTTTGTAATGTTGTATTTGTTCGTCTGAAATGGGCGTGTAAGTAGAAAGATTTTTATACGTTTCGTCTAACAATTGAAACATTGGCTCTACCAAAGGTAAAATTTCTTGTTTGTTTTTGAAATCTAAAACTTTTAGTTTGTATTTTTCAGCGATTAATTTGCTGAATTTTTCTACTTTTTCTGGCAAAACTTCAGGGAAGAGAATTTCATATTCTACCCATTCTTTTTCTTTGGTTAAACCTAATTTTTCTAGATGTTTTGGATAATATTCAAAATTGTAAATTCCAATCATTGTAGCCAGTTTGTCAAACCCGAAGGTGAGCATTCCTGCTTTATCGAGATTGGTAAAACCCATTGGCCCTTCAATTTTATTTAGATTTTTTTCTTTTGCAAATTTTATAGCTTCATCAATTAAAGCTTTAGAAACTTCCTCATCATCAATAAAATCTAACCAACCGAAACGCACCTTTTCTATGCCCAATTCTTTTGCTTCTTTATGATTTACCATCACCGCAATTCTGCCAACCAATTGGTTGTTTTTATAAGCTAAAAACTGTTTGGCTTCAGAATAAGCAAGGGCAGGGTTTTCTTTTGGGTTCCAGATGTTTTTTTCGTCATTAATTAATGAAGGCACAAAATTTTGATTATTTTTGTACAAATCCATCGGGAATTTAATAAAATCTGAAAGTTGTTTCTCTGTGGTTACTTGTATAATTTGTACTTGTGACATACGATTTGAAGATTTGATAACAAAGATAAAGTAAAAGATGACATTGCCCAAGTTTGGCACAGTTTTTACATCAAAAAGGATAAAGAAAATAAATTTAAAATATTAAAATATGACGGGTTATTATTTAATTTTAGGAGTATTGATGCTTGTAAGCTGGTTGGTTTCTTCGAGATTGAAATCTAAATTTGAATATTATTCTAAACTTCAACTAAGAAACGGAATGTCTGGTAAAGAAATAGCAGAAAAAATGCTTAGTGATAATGGTATTCATGATGTACAAGTCATTTCTGTTCCTGGTCAATTAACAGATCATTACAATCCTGCAAACAAGACGGTTAATTTGTCTGAAGGGGTTTATATGCAAAGAAATGCCGCAGCCGCAGCAGTTGCAGCACACGAATGTGGGCATGCAGTGCAACATGCAGTAGGCTATTCTATGTTGCAGCTTCGCTCTAAATTGGTGCCAATGGTTAATATAAGTTCTACACTTTCTCAGTTTGTAATTTTTGCAGGTATTTCTGTAATGATTGCGTCTAGAAGTATAGAAAATCCACAAGGGAATACTACTGTTTTAGCAATTGGTGTTTTGCTTTTTGCTGTAACTACGTTGTTTGCATTTATTACTTTACCAGTAGAATATGATGCGAGTAAAAGAGCATTGGTTTGGCTAGAAAAATCGGGAACTCTTGGTAGAGAAGAGCACGCAGCTGCAGAAGATTCTCTAAAATGGGCTGCCAGAACTTATGTAGTAGCCGCTTTGGGTTCATTAGCGCAATTATTATATTGGGCTTCTATGCTCTTCGGGGGAAGAAGAGATTAATTTAATCTAAAAAATCAAATGTTATATACTGAATCTCGGACAAAATTTCCGAGATTTTTTCTTTTTCAGACAGATTGATCTTTGCCGTAATTTTACAATCTTCTTGCGCATCAAAATCTAAAACTTTTGCGTCGAATTTATTCAGTAAAGAAAAGATAATGTTTTGTTGATGAAATTTGAAATGAATTTCCAACTCTGTTGCTAATTCTTTGGTGATAATTTCAGCTTCTTCTAAAGTCATTTTGGTAGATTCTTTATACGCTTTTACCAGTCCCGAAACACCCAATTTTGTACCGCCGTAATATCTAATAATTACCACTAAAATATTGGTAAGGTTATGAGCAAGTAGCTGATTGTAAATAGGTAAACCTGCACTACCAGAAGGTTCTCCGTCGTCATTTGCACGATAATTTTCTCCATTAATTCCGATTCTGAAAGCATAACAATGATGGGTAGCTTTTGGATGTTCTATTTTTAAACCTTCCAAAGCAGTTTTCAGTTCTTTTTCATTATTGATGGGGAAAGCAAAACCAATAAATTTGCTTCCTTTTTCTTTGAGCAAAACATCTCTAACTTCAGATTTTATGGTAGTATAACTAAACTGCATTATTTATTTCTGTAAAAAGAAATTTTATTGTCTCTAAAGATTTTTTCTTCAGTTAAATTTCCTTTGAAATTTGGGGCTTTTGTGCCGTTTTCTAAAATCAGGTTTTCATTTTTGATGATAATCGTCTCGTCCCAAAGATTTGCATTGATGAAGGTTTGCAAAGTTCTGCTTCCTCCTTCTACTAAAACCGATTGAATTTGATTTTCGAAGAGTTTTTGCATTAATTCTTCCAAGAAATTTTCTTTTGAAATTTTGATGAATTTTATATTTCCTTCATCAGCTTCTTTTTCCTGATTGAAAACTAGCGTAGGCGCTTCATCGTTATAAATTTTAAAATTTTGGGGAACTTTTAAATCAAAATCAATTAAAATTCTCACAGGATTTCTGCCTTCAACCAGTCTTGTTGTTAAACTAGGATTGTCGGTTAAAGCAGTTTGAGTTCCTACCAAAATAGCATGTTCTTCACTTCTTATTTGATGGACGAATTGTGAAGCTAATTCATTAGAAATTTTTGTCGGTTGAAAGTTTTTATCAATAAAACCATCATTGCTTTCTGCCCATTTTAGAAGAATATACGGGCGTTTTTTTTCATGAAAAGTGAAAAATCTTTTGTTGAGTTCTCGGCATTTGTTCTCCAAAATTCCAGATAAGGTTTCTATTCCTGCATCCATTAGGATTTTTTTGCCTTTTCCGTTTACTTTGTCGTGACTGTCCATTGCACCAATTACCACTTTTTTGAAGCCAATTTCTCTTAATTTAAAAGAACAAGGAGGCGTTTTGCCGAAATGTGCGCAAGGTTCTAAAGAAACATAAATAGTAGATTCTGGCAAAAGTTCAGGTTTTTTAACAGAATTGATGGCGTTAATTTCTGCATGCGGTTCGCCTGCTTTTTGGTGAAAGCCTTCGCCAATAATTTTACCATTGTGTACAATTACAGCCCCAACCAAAGGATTAGGGTAGGTTTTGCCTGTCGCTTTTTGGGCAAGTTCAATGCAACGTTTTATGTAAAATTCGTGATTCATTTTGAAAAAAAATTCCGAAAATAGGTTTCGGAATTAGTTTGTTTTGATTGTAATTTCAGGAACGGTTAAGGTAATTATTCCTTCCATGAGTTTATTCCTTTTTTTAGCGATGACTTTAAGATTGTTTTTTGTGTCGCCCGTAAAATTTTCTTTATAAGCAATAATCATAAAAACACTTTTGTCCCCATTCATCACATTTCTAAACCTGTAAATGTTATAGTCTGATGTTTCTTGCTCTGGCAAATTTTCGTCTTTGCTTTTGGGAATATTGCTGGTAATGTAATCTACAACAAACTCGGTTCCATTAGGGTTTTCTGTTAGGTTGTAACTGCAATATTTATCGGTGTTTTTTCTTGTGTCTAACTCTTTAATTTTGCTGGTTGCTGCATCTTTAGCATCTATTGATTTGTTGAAAAAATAAATAGAAAGAAGGTGAGATGCGTCTTCTATGCGTTCGTCTTCTAAAATATAATCTTGCACGTAAAGCACTTTAGATTTTTGTGTAGCGGTAGCCAGAACATATTTTGTTTCGTTAAAAGTAAGTTCTTTAATGCCTAAAAAATCATTTTCCTGAGAAAATAATTTCGCAGTAATGCATAAAAACACAAAAACAGAAAGCAGCTTTTTCATGTTATTCACCAGAGATAATATTATGAAGAGTATGTTTTAAACCTTCAAGTTGAGCTTTTTTCTCATCAATTTTATCAAAAGTATCTTTAAGAAGAGGGTTGTCTCTAGAAACTTTTCCGAAGAAACCTAGGTTGTTTTCTAGTTTTACGATTTCCGCCTCTAAATCAGCAATCTGGTTTTTAACTTTTCTTGCTTTATCTGTTAACTGAGATTCAGAAAGGCCTTCTTCTTTCAAATCAAACTCATTTATTTTATTGAGTTTTAATTTTTCTCTCAATGTTTTATTAAATTCTGTATTGATGGCCATTTTGTCTCTTGGTACTTTGCCAATATTATTCCAAGAGGTTTTAATTTGCTCAATTTTTTCTACGCTTCCTTCTTCTTCGCCAATTTCTTTTAATTCATCTAAAAGGGCACGTTTTTGTTTGTAATTTTCTTTCCAATCATCTGTTTGAGCGTTGTTTTTCGCTCTAAAGTTATTGAAGAAAGTGTTGCAAGCTTCGCGGAAATCATCCCAAACTTTGTTGGTTTGGCTTCTAGGTACGTGACCGATTTTTTTCCAATCTTCTTGTAGTTTTTTGAATAAAGGAACGGTAATTTCCCAATCTTCAGAAAGCATATTGTCTTTAGCGGTTTGTATCAGCTTCAGTTTTTCTTCTAAATTGGTTTGTTGTGAGTTTTTCAGACCTTTATAAAATTCATTTTTTGTAGTATTGAAGGCTCTTAAAGCAACTTTAAACTCATTCCAGTTCTGGTTAGAGATTTTTCTAGGTACGCTACCAAGTTTTAAGAAGTCTGCTCTTAGTTCTTCTACTTTTTTAATCGCTTGTTGCCAAAAATTGTGGTTTGGCGCTTTATCTGGCGCTGCTAATTTTTTAAGCGCAGCAATAATTTCGTTTTTCTTTTCTAATGTAATTTGCTGTTCGGCTTCAATTTGAGTAAGAAGTTCTGCTTTTCTTTCGTGGATTTTGTTAGAAATTTCTTTGAATTCTTCCCAGGTTTTATCACGAAATTCTTCTGCAACAGGTTCTGCTTCTTCTTTCCATAATTTATGTAAAAATTGAAGTTCATTTAATGCTTTTTGTACCGCAGGTTCATTTTGTAGCTCTTTGGCTCTAGCAATAATTTGGTTTCTTTTCTCTAAATTATGCGTATATTCTTGCTCTCTGTATTCTTTGTTTAAATCTAACATTTGATAAAACTGATTCAAATGGAAGAAATAATTGTTATTGAGATTTTTGAAATCAGACTTAGGAACTTGCCCTGCATTGCTCCATTCTTCTTTAATTTCTCTAATCGCACGGAAGAGATTGGTGTTTGCAGTAGAATTGGTATATAGATTTTTTAGTTTTTCAATAATTTGAGTTCTTTTCTCCAAATTTTCTTTTTGCTCCGCTTCTTGTTTTTTATGAAACTCATCATATTTTTCTCTGAAAAGATTGTTAAGCGCAGAAACTTTAGAAAGAAGTGGGTGTTCAAAATTGCTTTCAGTTTCTTTTTTGTCATCACTTTCTAGATGAATTCTCTGAAGCAACATTTCTTTTATTGCATTAAATTTTTTGTGATTTGCACCCGCATCAGTCGCATTGATGAGAGATTCTAACTTATTCATCAATTCACCAGAAGTCATTTTTTCATGTTCATGATGTTCTACCTCGTCATGAGTTTCCTCTTCATGTACTTCAGTATTATGATTTTCTTCTTGGTTAGACGTTTGATTATCAATGTTTTCTATGTTGTTAACATTGTTTTCTTGAGGTTCAGAATTAAGATTTTCTGTAATCATAGCAAATCGTTTTTTAGTTTAATGCTTTTGTAAAAATCAAAATTAGAAAATGATTATTACACATTTCGGCACTAATTTACAAGTTTTTTGTGAATTATCCAATTGAATTGTTTAAAATTTGATATTCATGGTTTAATATTTCAATCAAATATTTGAAATCGTATGACTTATTTTTTGACTTACAGAAAAAAATTAACCATTCCAGATTTCCCAAGCTTTTTCTGCTTGTTGTTCTAGCATGTATAGTCCATTAGCGGTTTTCGCTCCTTTTTCAGAAGCTTTTTTAATGAATTTAGAATATTCTGGGTTGTAAATTAAATCAATAATAAGATGCTTTTCGGTAATCGCTTCAAAAGGAAATGCAACGCAATCTTCCACATTAGGGAACGTACCAACAGGTGTACATTGTATAATAATGAGGTTTTCTTTTACCAAATCTTCGGTAAGGTTTTCATAATTAACCTCAGTAGTTCTAGAAACGGTCATGTAAGGGATGTTGTTTTTCTTTAAGACAAATTGTACCGCTTTTGCAGCGCCACCATTTCCGAGAATAATTGCTGTTTTTTGAAATTCTTTTTGATGTAGAAGCAAGGTTTTCTCAAAGCCAAAAGCATCTGTATTGTAGCCTTTTGTTTTGCCGTTTTCAATAGAAATACAGTTGATGGCGCCAATTTCTTGTGCTTCTTCACTCAATTCATCAATAAAAGGAATAATTTGCTCTTTGTAAGGTATGGTTACATTAAGTCCTTTTAGGTTTTCGGTTGCAAAGAGGTCTTTTATATGGTCTAAATTTTCTGTGTCGAAAATTTCGTATGAATGGTTGATTAATAAAAGTTTCTGAAATTTTTGTTCAAAATATTTCTTCGAAAAAGAATAAGAAATATTTCTGCCAACTAAACCAAATTTTACTGCTTTTTCCATACGTCAAAGGTAATAAAAAAGGCTGGAAAATTTTCCAGCCTTTGTGATGAATTTTTATCAATTATTCTACAATAAATTTTTGTGAATTATTCTCTGTTTTTAGAATGTAAACTCCTTTGCTTAGGTTGTTTAGTCTTATAACGTTTTCTTTTGCGAAAGGGTTTTCAATGGTCTGAACTTTTGCTCCAGAAATATTGAAAATTTCTATTTTTTTGATGTTTTGTAAATCTTTACCACTCGCCAATATTAAATTGTTTTTAACAGGGTTAGGGTATATGGTAAACATTTGAAATTGGGTTTCTGCGGTTGCTAATGTAGAAGTCCATATTTGATTTACGTATTCTGGATGATCAATAAAAGGATTTCTATTCCCCTGAAAATTATAAACAGCATTATTTCTGTCAATTTCTCTTTGCGAAACAGGATCGTTTGCGTGCCATTTTAGTAAAAGATTAATAATCCATTGTTGGTATCCGTTGTGCGTACTACCATCAAAAGGAGAAATTGTTGGGTTTAAATTATAAAAATCTACAAGTTGATTTTCGTATCTGGTGATGAAATAGAGCCACATTCTTGCTAAATCGCCTTTAAATTCATTAATGGGTTCGAAAACTGTTCCACTATACCCAGGGAAAGAACTTGTGCCTATTTTAGTACCATTCGTAAAACTTGGTGCCGCACTGGTTTCGCCATAAAAATAATTACCTCTTTGGTTATTAACGTAATAATCTGTTGGGATTACAAAGTGGGCGTCATTTGCCATTGGTGTAGCATCTTTTCCACCAAAATAACTTTTTGGTAGAGAGTGTTCTCTGTTATAACAGCTGTTTTCATAGTTTTTACCATTACCACATTGGTTACCTCTTGCTGATACTTGCCCAAATTTATATTGATAGGCATCATTTGGAATGCCTGGGGTATTTGGTGCGGGGTTTTCAGAATACATGTCTAGCACTGTACCATCTTTTTCATAATAATTATCAACGTCTGTTGTGTAATATGCAGTCCAAAGTCCACCAGTTCCACTTCCGTAGCCCATATCTCTGTGACCGTTTGTAATAATACTACTTAGTTTTGTTTTC
>JAYRDY010000045.1:0-12735 GCA_041909215.1 Cloacibacterium sp.
TTATTTATTTTAATTAGATAAAATCAGCTTTATGCTTATTTTGTTTTTTCTATATTTTAAAATTTGGAGTTTAAATTTTTTTATTTATTTTTAACCCATATTAATTCTATAGAATATGAAAAAAATAACATTTTTATTTGCTGCCTTATTGATGAGTGCTTTTTCTTATGCACAAATAGAAGGTAAATGGAAAACAATAGACGACGAAACAGGTAAACCAAAATCTATTGTAGAAATTTTTAAAAAATCTGACGGAAAATATTACGGTAAAATTTCGCAACTCTTAATTAAACCAGAGCATGAAACTTGCGTGAAGTGTTCGGATGACAGAAAAAATAAACCATTGGTGAATTTGGAAATCATTAGAGGGTTGAAGAAAGATGGAGATGAGTTTTTGGGAGGTACAATTACTAATCCTAAAGATGGCAAAACATATAAAACAGCAATAGAAAGAGATGGAAATACTTTAAAGGTTAAAGCTCTAATTTTAGGGATTGCTGTTAAGACCCAAATTTGGCATTTGGTAAAATAATTAATAAAAATAGAACGTCTCGATTAAATGAGACGTTTTTTTTATGTCTCAAATAACATAAATTTTGTAACTTTGCACCTCAAATAATTGTAACAGGATGAAAGAAGTACAATTTCGCGAAGCTATCTGTGAAGCGATGAGCGAAGAAATGCGTAAAGATGAATCTATTTACCTAATTGGTGAAGAGGTAGCTGAATATAACGGAGCTTACAAAGCTTCTAAAGGTATGTTAGCAGAATTTGGCCCAAAAAGAGTAATAGATGCTCCTATTGCAGAATTAGGTTTTGCAGGAATTTCTGTAGGTGCTGCAATGAATGGTAATAGACCAATTGTAGAGTTTATGACCTTCAATTTTTCTTTGGTGGCTATAGACCAGATAATTTCTAACGCTGCTAAAATGTATCAAATGAGTGGCGGACAATGGAATATCCCAATTGTTTTCCGTGGACCAACAGGTTCTGCAGGGCAATTAGGTGCTACACACTCTCAAGCTTTAGAAAGTTGGTATGCAAACTGTCCAGGGCTTAAGGTTATCGTGCCATCTAACCCATATGATGCAAAAGGCTTATTGAAATCTGCAATTAGAGATAACGACCCTGTAATCTTTATGGAATCTGAGCAAATGTATGGTGATAAAATGGAAATTCCTGAAGAAGAATATTACATCCCAATTGGTAAAGCAGACATTAAAAAAGAAGGAAAAGATGTTACATTGGTTTCTTTTGGTAAAATCCTAAAATTAGCGATGCAGGCAGCAGCAGATTTAGAACAAGAAGGTATTTCTGTTGAGGTGATTGATCTTAGAACCATTCGTCCGTTAGATTATGAAACCGTTCTTAACTCTGTGAAGAAAACCAATAGATTAGTGATTTTAGAAGAAGCTTGGCCTTTTGGTTCTGTAGCTTCAGAAATTACATATATGGTACAACAAAAAGCATTCGATTATTTAGATGCACCAATTAAGAGAATCACAACTCCAGATGCGCCAGCGCCTTATTCCGCAGCGTTATTTGCAGAATGGTTCCCTAAATTAGAAAAAGTAAAAGCTGAGATTAAAAACGCAATGTACGTTAAATCTTAATTTTGAAAATATTTTCTCTCCTAAGGCGCAATTTTATTGCGTCTTTTTTCTTTTTAAAACTATTTTTTCAATTCTGTTAATAAAAATCAATTTGATATAGAAATTAGATTAAATTTGCACATTAAATTATAAAAATAAAATGTCAGACGTTTTAGCAGGAGGTCATCATTTTGATACCAAAAAATTAACCCTAATTGGGGTTCTTGTTTCTTTAGGCATTGTGTTCGGAGACATTGGTACTTCACCACTTTATGTAATGAGTGCTATTATTAAATCTGGTAAAGAAGCCAAAATGATTTCCGAAGAATATATAGAAGGTGCGCTTTCTTGTGTAATTTGGACGCTAACATTACAAACCACGATTAAATATGTTCTTATATCCTTAAGAGCAGATAACAAAGGAGAAGGAGGTATTTTGGCATTGTTTTCTTTAGTGAAGAAAATGAAAACCCGATGGCTTTATTTGGTGGCGATAATAGGAGCCTCTGCATTGGTGGCAGATGGTGTTATAACGCCCTCTCTTACCGTGATGGCTTCTGTGGAAGGTCTTAAACAGATTAAAGGTTTGGAGCTTGGCATTTCGCCTATTTTGGCTATTACCACTATTATATTAGTCGTTATTTTTGTGGTTCAGCAGTTTGGGACGAGCTTTATAGGGAAGTTTTTCGGGCCAGTAATGGTAATTTGGTTCTTATTTTTAGGGATAATGGGAATTATCAATCTACAATATCATCCAGAAATTATCCTTAAATCTTTGAATCCTTATTATGCCTATAAACTCATTGTAAATTCTCCCAATGCTTTATGGATTTTAGGCGCTGTATTTCTTTGTACAACAGGAGCAGAAGCTTTGTATTCGGATTTAGGACATTGTGGCGCAAAGAATATTAGAGTAAGTTGGTTTTTTGTGAAAATAATGCTCATTCTTAATTATTTAGGGCAAGGTTCTTGGTTATTGAAGAATTACGAAATGGTTTTTACGGGCACCAATCCTTTCTTTGGCATGTTGCCACAATTTCTAATAATACCAGCGGTAATCTTAGCAACAGCAGCGGCAATTATCGCTTCTCAGGCATTAATTACAGGTTCTTTTACGATATTTTCAGAGGCAATGTCGCTTAATTTTTGGCCTTTCCAACAGATTGAATATCCATCTGGTCTTAAAGGGCAAATGTACATCCCGAGAATCAACTGGGGGCTACTTATTATGTGTATAGTTGTGGTTTTTTATTTTAAAGAATCAATACATATGGAAGCGGCTTATGGTCTGTCTATTACCGTTACCATGCTCATGACGACCATTTTGGTTATTTTCTGGCTTTGGAGAAACAAAGTAAATAAGTTGTTTATTGGTTTATTTGCGATGGTTTATTTTGCGATTGAACTTGGTTTTTTTGGAGCGAACATCATCAAATTCTTTGAAGGCGGTTGGATAACTGTTGTTTTGGGTGGTTTTGTTGCGGTATGTATGTATGCTTGGTACAATGGTAGAATGATTAAGCAAAACTTCATCAAATTTGTACAACTCAGAGATTATATCTCTACGATTAAAGATATAAAACTAGATGAATCTATCCCTAAATATGCTACCAATTTGGCATTTTTAAGCAGGGCAAAAAAAGAAGGCGAGGTAGAATCTAAGATTATTTATTCTATTATGCGTGCTCAACCCAAAAGAGCAGATCATTATTTTATTCTCAATATCATCAACCAAGAAGATCCATTTACCTATAAATATTCTATTGATGAGGTAATGCCAGGTACAGTTTATAAAATAAATTTCTTGTTAGGATTTAAAATTGATAGAAAAATTAATGATTATTTCAATCAGGTATTAGCAGATATGATGAGAGAAGGGATTATACCAGACAGAAGTAGCCATCCGTCTCTCAGAAATCACAACATACCACCAGATCTTAAATATGTAATTATTGATAATGTTTACATTAATGATTTCTTATTAAGTGTTAAAGAGAAAATTACTTTAAGTATTTATAACTTTGTGAAATACATAGGTAGCAGCGATTTCAAAGCGTATGGTTTAGCGCCGCACAACGTTTTGGTAGAATCTGTTCCGCTCATGAATAACCCAATACGAGAGAAAAAAATTGTTTTAGAAGAGTTTAAAAGATATGATTCTTAATAATTAAAAACCTCAACTTGTTTGAGGTTTTTAGATTTTATCTCTTTACGAAATTTACATTTCGTTTGCTAAAAATTAATAAATTTGCTACACAAACAATAAAATGGAAGCTACACAAAAAGAAAAAAATATTGGCGTTATAAAAGATGTGCTTAAACAGTATCTTTTGGACAAAGCATATAGAAATACACCAGAAAGATATGCTATTTTAGAAGAGATTTATAATATGGATCATCACTTTAATGTAGATGATTTGTACTTAATTATGCTCAATAAAAAATATCACGTAAGCAAAGCTACCATTTACAATACCATCGAAATTTTTCTTGATGCAGGGCTTATCCGCAAACACCAGTTCGGAGAAAAAACCATGTCTTCTTCTTCTTACGAAAAATCTTATTTCGATAAACAACACGATCATTTGGTAATTTACAAAGAAGGTTCGGATAAAGAAATTGAAGAAATTATAGAATTTTGTGATCCTAGAATTCAGGGCATCAAACAATCTATTGAAGAGGCTTTTGGCGTGAAAATTGACACCCATTCTTTGTATTTTTACGGCCACAAAAAAAAGTAATGAGAAAAGTCCTTTTTTCCCTATTTGTTGTTATTTCAATAATGAGTTTTGCTCAGATTGATAAAATGAATCCCAAAGAACCTTTGGTGAAAGATTCTTATTTCAAAAAAGAAACCAACATCCCTGTTACGCCTGGGCAAAAAGTAGAACATAAACACTCGGATACCTTCAACAGAAAGCCCGATCTTTATGGAGGCAATCCGTTTTTTGATGGCAACGTAGAGTTTCAGCATAACGGTTCTACACTTACTGCAGATAGAGTAGTGTATTATGAAAAAGAAAATTTTATAAAAGCCATAGGCAACGCAGTGTTAATAACGGCAGACGGCAACAGAATTACTTCTAACGAAATGGAGTATGATGGCAATACACAACGCGGTATAGCTAGAGGAAACGTAGTACTTACCGATCCTAAACAAACCATTTCTACCGATGTTTTGTACTATGATCGAGTGAAAAATACCGCATATTTTAATTCAGGGGGTACTATAAATGATGGTAAAAACACCATGTGGAGCCAAACCGCCACTTATTTTGTAGAGTCTAAAACCAATGAGTTTACAGGCAATTATACCATTAATAACGACCAGTACAGAGTTGAAGGTAAAAACATAAAACACTTTCAGAATACCAATACAGCAGAGTTTTACGGACCTACTAACATTATCAATAAACAAAAGCCTTCTAATTACGTTTATACCGAAAACGGTAAGTATCTTATGGATCAGAAGGAAGTTTACCTCAATAAAAATTCTAGAATTTATTACAATGGTAAAATCTTAAAGGGCGACAAAATGTACTATAACCAATTAACAGGTTTCGGTAAAGCTGATGGAAATGTACGTTTAGACGACCCTAAAGAAAGAAGATACATTGTTGGTGGTTACGGAGAAATCTATGAGAAAATAGATTCTTCTATGATTACTAAAAAACCTTATGCGGTAAAAATAATGAACCAAGACACTGCTTACATTGCTGCGGAAAAGTTTTTATCTTACCAAAAACCAGATTCAACGCAGAAGAAAAAAAGTTTTTTAAGAGGGTATAAAAAAGTAAGAATGTATATGACCAGAGCGCAGGGGAGAGCAGATTCTTTGAGTTTTAATGAAACTGATGGCATTCTTCACCTCAATATAAAACCGCTTTTCTGGAGTGGAGGCAAACAAATTTCTGGCGATAAAATAGAAGCCTACTTCAATACAACAGAACAGAACATAGATTCTCTAAAAGTAATTGGTAACGCTTTCGCCATCAATAAGGTAGATTCTCTTTCGCTTAAAGATGAGTTTCATCAAATCAAAGGAAAACTCATGACGGTTTTCTATGAAAATAATGAAATGAAAATCGCTAAAGTTACAGGCAATGCAGAAGCGATTACGTATGCCGATTCAGAAGACGCTCAGACCAAAAAAATAGACAGAGTTGGTATCTCGTTTTCTACTTGTGGACAAATAGAAGCGCTTTTTGAAGAAAGAAAAATACAAATTGTTTCTTGTAACATAGGTGCAGATAACGTGATTTATCCGATGAGCAAAATTGCGCCAGAGAAGAGGAAATTCCCAGACTTTAATTGGAATACGAAAGACAGACCCAAAAAATGGGAAGATATTTTCCTCGATACACCGAATTACGAAGAGGTGAAGTACGAAACAGACGATTCTCTTTTCATAAAAGCCGAAGAAATTCGCAAAAAAGAAGAAGCCAAGAAAAAACCTAAAACCATTAAAAGAGAAAGGAAATTATAAATTGAAAAGTCGGAAACCATTTTCCGACTTTTTCTTTGAATTTTTTTCAAATCTTCCATCTTCCAATTTTCAACTTCCTTATCTTTGCAAAATGAAACAAGAGTTTTTTAAATATCAAGCACAAACCACGTCTTATGCTGCGGGTTTTGAGGTAGAAAAAGCAAAAGGAAGTTATATTTATGGCAAAGATGGCAAAGCTTACCTAGATTTTGTAGCGGGAGTTTCGGCTAATACTTTGGGGCACTCTCATCCAAAAGTGGTGAATGCAATTAAAGAACAGGCAGATAAATATCTTCACGTAATGGTTTACGGAGAATACGCTCAAGAAAAACCTGTAGAATTGTGTAAACTTCTCGCAGAAGCCACTCCAGAGCCTTTAGAAGTCACGTATTTAGTGAATTCTGGCGCAGAAGCAATAGATGGTGCTTTAAAATTAGCAAAAAGATATACGGGGCGAGAAGAAATAATTTCCATGAAAAATTCTTATCACGGCAATACTCATGGTGCTTTATCGGTTTCTGGGAATGAATTTCATAAGAGAGAATTTCGTCCGTTATTGCCAATGATTTCTTTCATTGAATTTAATAACGAAGAAGAATTTTCTAAAATTACCGAAAAAACAGCTTGTGTAATCGCAGAAACCATTCAAGGTGCGGCAGGTTTTTTAACGCCTTCTCAAGATTATTTCAAAAATTTAAAGAAAAGATGCGAAGAAGTGGGCGCTTTATTAATTCTTGATGAAATTCAACCAGGATTTGGTAGAACGGGTAAATTATTTTCTTTTGAACATTATGATATGGTTCCAGATATTCTCGTGATGGGAAAAGGAATGGGAGGTGGCGTACCTGTTGGTGCTTTTATGAGTTCTGCAGAAATCATGAAATCTTTGCAGCATTCGCCTAAATTAGGTCATATTACTACTTTTGGAGGTAATCCACTTATTGCAGCTGCAAGTTATGCAACATTAAAAGAAGTTTTAGAAAGCGGTTTGATGAATGAAGTTTCAGAAAAAGAAAAACTGTTCAGAGAATTATTGGTTCACCCGAAGATTAAAAAAGTGAATGGCAGAGGTTTAATGTTGGCGGTAGAATTAGAATCTCCAGATTATACTTTAGTAGTGGCTAAAAAATGTATGGAAAAAGGTTTGGTTGTATTTTGGCAATTGTATAGAAATGAATTTATGAGAATTTCTCCACCATTAACTATCAGTAAAGAAGAAATTAAAAAAGGTTGCGAAATCATTATAGAAAGTCTTAATGAAGACTAATGAATAAAAGAAAAAAAGAAATACGGAATCGACAAAAAATGTTTTCAAAAATTTTTGAAAACATTTTTTTATGCTAAAATTCATAAAAAAATAAGCAACTTTATGATTCAAATATTAGGTAATTTAAAAAATTAATTTATATATTGCGGCACCAAAAAAAGGGTAAATATGACGAAAACTAAAGTACAGTTTGAATATCCAATGCACTGCCAATCAGAGATTTTATACGAATATTTGGCCAGTGCAGAAGGTCTTGCAGAATGGTTTGCGGATGAAGTAGTAGAAAGAGGTGATGATTTTTATTTTAGTTGGAATGGAGGACCTGCAGAAAAAGCCACAATGATAAGGTATAAGCCAGAAAGCTTTGTGAGATTTCGTTGGGAAGAAGACGAAGGGACTAAGTATTTCTTCGAAATGACTATTGTTGTTGATGAGATTACTAATGATTTATCACTTAACATTACAGACTTCTGCGAAAAAGGAGACGAGGAAGAATCAAGGCTTTATTGGGAAAATCTCATTGAGAATTTACAAATAAAATTAGGCGCAGCTTAATAATAAAAACCTTTGATAATTGAATTTTCAGTTATCATTTTTTTTCTTAATACTTTTCAAAAAAAAATACAATTCCAATGTTTTATATAGACGGAGTTCAGGTTGCAGATCACACCTTTCAAAACAATGCTTTTCTTTACGGAGATGCGGTAAAAGCGCATTTTTTTGTAAGAAAAACGCAACTCATCATTGCAGAAGAAAGTTACTTCTTCTTAATGGCTTCAATGCGAAAAATGAGGATGAATATTCCACTTTCTTTTACGCTAGAGTACTTTACCGAAATTTTTAATAAAGCCATTTCAGAAAGCCATTTTCAAAACGGTATTATAGAGATTTTAGCTTATCGTAATAGAGCAGAAAACTTCAGCACTAAAACGCCCATTCATTATTATTTTGAGTTGAAAAAAAATGATGATGTACTTGCAATTCAATCCGATATAGAGATTGATGTAATTAAAGAAATCTCTGTAAACACTAATCTTTTAAGCAATATTAGAGTGCATTCTCCCGAAAATGTTTATGCTTCTATTTATGCTAACGAAAATGATTTGGATGATGTTATTTTACTCAATCCAGAAAAAAGAATTGCCAGAACCGTTTTAGGAAATCTACTTTTATTGGAAGAAAATGTTATTAAAGTACCCAAACAAACAGAAGGCGCTTATATTTCGCCTTTAATGGAGAATTTTGTAACATTTGTTTTCAAAAATAATTTAGCAACCATAGAAGAAGCGGAGCTAAGTGCTTTTGAGTCTCAAAAAGCAGAAGAAATTTTGATGATTTCTGATGAAAAAGGAGTGTTTTCGGTAACGAAAATTAGAAATAAAGAGTTTGGTAATCAGCGATTTATCGCAATGATTGAAGCGTGGAGAAATAGTTTTTCTCAGGCTTAAATTCTGATTAGCGTAAAATTGACGAACTCGGGAGAACTACTTTTTAAAAGTCGTTGCCCGAGTTCTTTATTTTTTTGGAATCTATTATATAACGAGGTTTTAGTTCTAAAAATTTCTAAAAAAATGATAAAATTTTGTTAAAATTATCAGGTTTAATTAAGTCTAACATCTTCTGGCGAATTGGCCCAAATTAAAAATTGTCCACCTAAATTTTGCATCATAGTTTTCCATAATGTTTGGTCGTTGGGCGCTGTGTAATCTAAATTGTAAATTTCTATGGGTGTCCAAAAATTATTTTTCAATTCAGTTTCTAATTGTTTGGCACTCCAGCCAGAATATCCAGCTAAAACTTTTATTTGATGAACTTGTAACTCTTCTTCAATAAAAGCTGCAATTACAGATTCTGCGTCTTCTGTAAGGTAGGTTTCGTTATCTATCCTCAGGTAACTTTCTGTAATAAGATTTCCTTTGATGATGAAAAAAAGTCTGTGGGTATCTACAGGGCCACCTTCGTAGATTTCAACATCATAACCTAGAGAATCTTTAAGGTGCATGGTCATGCTATTATTTTTTTTATTTAAAATCATACCAAAAGCGCCATTCTCATCATGCTCTATAATTAAAACAACAGAACGAGAAAATATATCCCCCGAAATATCGGGTGTAGAAATTAATATTTTACCTTTGTAAGACTTATTCATAAATCAAATTTAAAAATTTTTTTAATGGAAAATCTTCACGATAAAAGAAAAGTTTACGATAAATCTCAATTGCTTGAAAATCAAATTAAAGAAAATCCTATAGAGCTTTTTAGAGATTGGTTTTTAGAAGCAGAAGAAAATCCTGCGGTTTCTGAAGCGAATGCAATGGCAATATCAACAATAGAACCAGATGGCTGCCCAAGAACAAGAATGGTTTTGCTAAAAGCTTATACTTGGGAAGGTTTTATTTTTTACACCAATTATAACAGTAAAAAAGGGAAGGCAATAGGAAGCAACAACAAAGCGTGTCTTCATTTTTTTTGGCCAAGTTTAGAAAGACAAATTATTATAAAAGCTGAACTAGAAAAAGTGGCAGAAAACTTAAGTGATGGCTATTTTCAGTCTAGACCGAAGGGAAGTCAGTTGGGTGCAGTAGTTTCCCCGCAAAGTTCTGTAATTCCTAATAGAGAATTTTTAGAAGATAAATTAGCAGAATTGGAAAAAGAATACGAAGGAAAAGAAATTCCTAGGCCAAAAAATTGGGGAGGTTTTCTCGCAAAGCCTTATGAGATTGAATTTTGGCAAGGCAGACCCAATCGTCTGCACGACAGGATTATCTATGAATTACAAGAAGATTACGAGTGGAAAATTTCTAGACTCGCGCCATAATTTTTTTGTGAATTGATAAAATAAAGCGCCGCTTCATGAAAATGAAGCGGCGCTATTGTGTTTAAAATAATTGTATTATTTCTTTTTAGCACCAGCAACTGCAGTAGCTAAATCAGCACCAGCTTTAAATTTAGCAACTTTTTTAGCAGCAATTTTAATTGGTTTTTTTGTAGCAGGGTTAATACCTTGTCTTGCAGCTCTTTCAGCTACTGAAAAAGTACCAAAACCTACTAAAGCAACTTTACCATCTTTTTTCTTAAGAGTTTCAGTTACATTGTTTACAAAAGATTCAAGAGCAGCTTTAGCAGCAACTTTAGTAATACCAGCGTCTTTTGCGATAGCGTCGATTAATTCAGACTTGTTCATAGTTATAAATATTAATTGTTAATTTGTTACGTAAGACAAATATATAACAATTTTGATATTGTGCAAATTTTTTTCCCGATTTTAAGAATTATTATATCTTTTTCTATAAATTAACGATAAAATGATAATTGAAATCTATGGCTAAAATAAGGCTTTTTCAGGGGTTGCAATTCTTTTTATATGCTGTGAATAAAGTGTTTTTTAAATATTTGTTTAATAAATAATGGAATTGTGAATTTGTTAATTTCGTATTTTTTTTATTATATTTCTTGATAAACTGTAATGTTTAATCGTTTTAACTATTAAAATATCTGTTTTTTAAGATGTTTTGGCGTAATAATATATTTGTTTAATTTTTAATGATTTGTTATTCAATCCATTAAATTTATTTAAATTTGCCGCATGTTTATAGAAGTCTTTAAATCAAAAATTCATCGTGTTACGGTTACTGCCTCAGATCTTAATTATATTGGCAGTATTACCATAGATGAAGAGCTTATTGAAGCAGCGGGTTTGGTAGTAGGAGAGAGAGTTTACATTGTAAATGTAAACAACGGAGAACGTTTTGATACTTATGTAATAAAAGGTAAAAGAAAATCTGGCGAAATTTGTCTCAACGGGCCAGCTGCAAGAAAAGTGCAAAAAGGAGATGTTATCATCATTATTTCTTATGCGCAGATGTCTGTAGAAGAAGCAAAAACCTTTCAGCCGAAAATTGTTTTCCCAGACGAAAACACCAATCTTTTAACTTAATTTTTCTAAACTTTGGAAAATAATAAAAAATCTTCTCCGCTTAAAACGATACTAACCATTGTAATTTCTCTCGCTTTTGCTGCATTGTTTATGTGGTTGGCATTTAGAGGTTTAGATTTTGAAAATATAAAAATTTCTCTTGCAAAAGCCAATTATCTTTGGGTTTTAGCGGCAATGGTTTTTGGGTTGTTGGCGTATTGGTTTAGAGCCATTCGATGGAATTTATTGCTTGAGCCTCTGGGTTACCAAATTTCTAACTCTAATTCGTTGTGGACGATTTCTTTCGGGTATTTAATGAATCTTACCATACCTAGAAGTGGCGAGTTGGCGCGTTCTACCGCATTATACGGTGTAGAAAAAGTGCCAGTAGATAAATCTTTTGGGACGATTATTCTAGAAAGAGTGATAGATTTGGTTTGTATGTTAGGGTTTCTAGCGTTGACTTTGGTTTTTAAATACGATGCTATTATATCATTTTATGATTTTATTACAAAACAAAAGGAGAAAAAAGTAAAATTTGAGCCTAATTTTTTCGAAAAATTTATGATGAAATTTGGTGTTCAAGATTTTGATGTATTTTATTTTTATCTTAAAATTAGTTTTTTGGTATTGGTAATTTTAGCTTTAATAGTTCTTCTTATTTATAAAAGAGAAAAATTACTTGAATTTGCTAAGGGAATTTTCCATGGGTTAACCACCATTTTTAAACTCAAACAAAAAACTAAATTCATTGTACTTTCTGTTGCTATTTGGGTTTCCTATTATTTAGCGGCTTATTTGGTGTGTTTTGCATTGCCAGAAACAGCTCATTTTACGATTGCTGATGGTTTTTTTGTAATTGTTGTGGGTACTTTAGGAATGATGGTTCCTGCTTCTGGAGGAATTGGCGCCTTCCATTTCGCCATGAAAGTTGGGATTGGTGCGCTTTTCTTTTCTTACGGAAAAGCTTTTGAAGAAGGTGCTGCCGTGGGTTTGTCTTATGCATTTATTTCGCATACCATGCAGTTGGTAATTATGGCGGTTATGGGCTTCATTTCAATACCAGTTTTGGCAAAGGAGAGAAATAAAGCGGTAAGTTCAATAAAACTATCTGAGTAAAGGAGAAAAGAGAATTTTAAATTGATGATTTTTAAACCTGTTCTATTAAAACTAGTTTTTTATCAGTCAAAATGACAGTTTTATATCTGATTTTTTCAAAAGGCAAGAAAATTGACACTTGTAAATAAAAAGAGAGAAATCTCAAAATCAAAAATATTATGACAATAGACAACAAGCAAGTAGTTGCACTAAACTACATTCTTCACACCGATGGAGAAAATAATGAAAAAGTTCTTGTAGAAAAATCAGACGTAGATAATCCGCTTACTTTTTTATATGGAGTAGGAATGATGATTCCAAAATTTGAAGAAAATATTAAAGGATTAACTTCTGGCGATAAAGCTTCTTTCACTAT
>JAYRDY010000046.1:0-12680 GCA_041909215.1 Cloacibacterium sp.
GGTATTGAAATAGATGATTTTGCTGTTGGGAAAGTAGAAATTGTAAAAGGACCAGGAAGTTTAATGTACGGATCAGACGGAATTGCTGGCGTGCTGAATTTTATCTCGCCAAAAGCACCTTCCGAAGGGAAAATTGAAAATCAGTTCACTACGAATTATCAAAGCAATAATAACTTAATTGCCAACTCGTTCTCGAATAAGGGGAATAAAAACGGTTTTATTTGGGAAGCGAGAATTACCAATAAATTGGCGGGCAATTACGAAAATAAATACGATGGAAAAGTTTTCAACTCTGGTTTTAGAGAAAATGATGGAAATTTAATGCTTGGGCTCAATAAAAGTTGGGGGCATTCTTACTTCAATTTTAGTACTTATAATAATACTTTGGGGATTGTTGAAGGAGAAAGAAATGATGATGGTAAATTTATATACATCAACAGAAATGGCGATGAGGTTGTAGCGAGTAATGCAGATTACAGAGGTTACAAAATAGGTTATCCGCATCAGAAAATCAATCATTTAAGATTTACATCCAATAATTATTTCTTATTAAAAAACGGAACGATTAATGCAGATTTTGCCTTTCAGAATAATAAAAGAAGAGAATTTGCAGACGCAACAGCTCCAGATGAAACAGAACTGTTTTTTGATCTGAATACCTTTAATTACAACATCCGTTATAATTTAAAAGAATCTAAAAACTGGGAAACCTCTTTCGGGATTGGCGGTATGCAACAAACCAATACCAATAAAGGAGTTGAAGCATTAATTCCCAATTATGCTTTTTTTGATGTGGGTGCGTTTGCTTTTACACAAAAGAAATTTAACCAGAATTTTACTGTGGCAGCAGGTTTAAGAATTGATAATAGAACGGTAAATTCTAAAGAAATGTTAGAAGATACAGACGTAAAATTTGCGAAATTCAATAAAAATTACAGCGGAGTTTCTGGTAGTTTAGGTCTTTCTTATCAATTAGATAAAAATTCTACTTTGAAACTGAATTTTTCCAGAGGTTTTCGTGCGCCAAATATTGCAGAATTGGCTTCCAATGGAGTGCATGAAGGGACTTTCCGTTACGAAATTGGCGATCATCACTTGAAATCAGAAACCAGTCATCAAATAGATTTGGCTTACTTCTTAGACTCAGATCATGTAACTTTTGAGTTTACGCCTTTTGTTAATTTTATCTCGAATTATATTTTTACTGAAAAGATGCAAGACGCATCAGGAAATGAATTGTTGATAGATGATGCGCCTGCTTTTAAGTTTACACAAGGTAATGCGCAACTTTTCGGGGGAGAAATTTTTATTGATGTTCATCCACATCCGTTTGATTGGTTGCATTTGGAAAACTCTTTTTCTTTTGTAAGAGCTACGCAAAGTAATCGTCCTGAAAACGAGAAATTTTTACCATTTATCCCAGCGCCAAAATACAGAGGAGAGATCAGAACTGATTTTAAAGAAGTGAATAAAACTTTTTCTGATTTTTATGCCAAGTTTGCGGTAGATCATTACTTCAAACAAAATAATATTTATAGCGCTTATGATACCGAAACCGCTACGCCAAGTTACACTTTGTTGAGCGTGGGAATTGGTGCAGATATTAAAGCTTTTGGTAAAAAAGACTTTTTCAACCTTTGTTTAAGCGGAGAAAATTTAGCCAATGTAGCCTATCAAAACCATTTAAGCCGATTGAAATATGCGCCCGTAAATCCTGCAACAGGTAGAGTAGGGGTTTACAATATGGGAAGAAATTTCAGCGTGAAATTAGTGATGAATTTTTAAAATGATATTTCAAACTGCAAAATAGATAAAAGCTTAGTTCGTCAAAAGAAGAAAAGTAAAGCATTTAGCTTTTTTATTTTTTGAAATGCTTGTTTTTAAGCATTGCTTTTGTCGCTTTTGTGGCAGATTAATTTTTGTGATGTATTAATTAAGATTCACTTACAAAAAATGCTTTTTTGTTTTCATAAAAAATTCATTACTTTTGCAACTCAAAATTTTTAAAAAAATGAACGTTACACAAACCAATCATGACGAAGTAAGTGCTTTGCTTACAGTAACTTTAAATAAATCTGATTATAAAGATAAAGTTGAGAAACAACTGATTAACTATGCTAAAAACGCTACAGTTCCTGGTTTTAGAAAGGGGAAAGTGCCTTTGAGCATGGTGAGAAAACAATACGAAGCAGGTATTGCTTTTGAAGAAATCAATAAGCAAATTTCTGATGCCATCAATGGTTATGTTAATGATAGCAAATTGAGATTGGTTGGGCAACCCGTTCCAGTTCCGATGAACGAACTAGATTACAATGCAGAAGAACTTTCTGTAGGTTTCGAAATTGGTTTTGAGCCAGAATTTTCTGTAGATTTAACTCAATTCGAAGCACCTCATTATAAAGTAGAATCTACCGATAAAGAAATTAACCAAAGCATTGAAAACATGCAAAAGAGATTTGCAGAAAAAGATGCTCAGGAAAAAGCAACTAAAGATTCTCACATCGCATTATCTATTGCGCAAGTTGTAGAAGCAGATGCAGAAGGAGAGCACAACCACCCACCAAAGCAAGTTGTAGTTACAGCAGAACAAAAAGAGGCTTTTGGTTTGGTAAAATCTCATAAAGTTGGTGATGTGGTTAAGTTAACTAAAACTCAACTAACAGAAAACGAAACTTTAGCTAAAGATTTAAACTATAATGAGCATGAGTTAGGTCATATTCATCATGAAGATTTAGAAGCTACTGTAGTAGAAATTTATAAATTGAACTTAGCACCACTAGATCAAGAATTGTTTGATAAAGTATATGGTGAAGGTAACATTAAGTCTGAAGAAGAACTTAAAGAAAGAGTAAAAACAGAATTAGACGAATACTTCCAACAAAATGCAGATGTACAATTTGTAAACAAAGTTTTAGAAGATGTTTCTGAAAAAACGGAGGTGAAATTGCCAGAAGCATTTTTAGTAAAATGGTTACTATTCTCTAACCAAAACATTACTTCTGAAGAGCACGCTAAAGAAATCTTAGAAGCAGAAAAGTCTATCATTAAAAACCAAATCATCGAAGGTAAATTATTCCAAGATTATGATGTTAAGGTAGAATATGCTGATGTACTTTCTCAGGCAGAGGTTTTGGTAAACAACCAATTAGCAATGTACGGCATCCACAATCTTCCGCAAGAAGAAGTGCAAAAATATGCGGTAGAAATGCTAAAACAAGAAGAGCAAGTAAGACAAGTTTCTCAGGAAGTTGCGATGAATAAACTAAAAGAAGTTATTCTAGAAAAAGCAAAAAAGAAAGAAACTAAAATCTCTCACGATGAGTTTTTAGCATTATTGCAAAAATAATCGGTAAAAATTATTTTTAATAAAATCATAAAAGCCTATTTCGATTAATTTCGAAATAGGCTTTTTTTAACTTATTTTTAACTGAAAAATTCTTTTGGGGTTGAAAAATTCTCATTAATTTTAAAAAATTAATCAATATAGTTTAAAAATTAAACCATGAGAAAACAATTTCTTAGTTTGGTACTGTCTTTTTTTATAATGGCCAGTGCTTTTGCGCAGAACATTCCCGTGGATCCTAATGTAAGAGTTGGGGTTTTGCCAAACGGAATGAAGTATTACATTAAAAAGAATGTAAAACCAGAAAAAAAAGTAGAATTTCGTTTAGCGATTAATGCGGGTTCTATTAATGAAGACGACGACCAAAGAGGCCTTGCCCATTTTATGGAGCACATGAATTTCAATGGGACTAAAAATTTTCCGGATAATAAATTGGTAGATTTTCTACAATCTATTGGTGTTAAATTCGGGCAACATCTTAATGCATATACCAGTTTTGATGAAACGGTTTATATGTTACCCGTTCCTCTAGATAAGCCAGGAAATCTAGATTCTGGACTTAAAGTAATGGAAGATTGGGCTTTTAATGCATTGCTTACCGATAAAGAAATCAACAAAGAAAGAGGTGTGGTTTTAGAAGAATTGCGTTTAGGATTAGGAGCAGACAAAAGAATGCTAGACCAATATCTTCCTAAATTAGCTTACAATTCTAGATATGCAGAAAGATTACCCATTGGTAAAAAAGATATTTTAGAAAACTTCAAACCAGATGCGTTGAGAAGATTTCACAAAGATTGGTACAGACCTAATTTAATGGCTTTGGTTGTGGTAGGAGATATTAATGTTGATGAAATGGAGCAAAAAATTAAGGCTAACTTCAGCAAATATCAAAATCCTGCTAATGAAAGAAAAAGAGTAGATTATGATATGCCCAATCATAAAGAAACTTTAGTTTCTATTGCAACAGATCCAGATGCTACCAATTCTTCGGCGCAATTTTACATTAAAGATCAAGATAATGCTAAGCCAGACGTTACGGTTGATGATTATCAAAAAACAATTGTTGAGCAATTGGCGGCTACTATTGTGAATAATCGTTTAGAAGAATTAACCCATTCAGAAAAACCACCTTTCATTTTTGGTTATGTTTCTCATAGCAACTTTTTGAGAACGAAAGACGCTTTCCAAGCGTATGCAATGACGAAAGAAGGCGAACAGAAAAACGCCCTGAAAGTTTTATTAGAAGAAGTAGAAAGAGCAGAACGATTTGGTTTTTCTCAAGGAGAATTAGATAGAGCAAAATCTGAAACCCTTTCTAATTTAGAAAAATCTTTCAACAACAGAGATAAAACAGAAAGTTCTAGATTGGTATCAGAATATGTAAGAAGTTTCCTTAACCAAGAACCAATTCCAGGAATTGAGTGGGAATATAACTTGTACAAAAAATATCTGCCAAGTGTAACTTTAGATCAAGTAAATGCAATTCTTAAAAGTTATGCTAAAGAAGGTAACAAAGTTATTGTAATTACTGGGCCTAAAAAAGAAAACGTAGTTTTACCTACAGAAAATCAGCTGATTGCTGTGGTAGATGATGTTAAAAAAGCGCAACTAAAACCTTATGAAGACAAAGCTTCTATTAAAGATTTAGTAGCTCCGTTTAAATCTACAGGTAAAATCGTAAAAACCGAAACAGATGCTAAATTAGGTACTACTACTTTTATCCTGAATAACGGTGCAAAAGTAACGTACAAGAAAACCGATTTCAAAGAAGACGAAATTGTATTCTCAGCTTCAAGTTTAGGAGGTAGTTCTACGATTTCTAATGCTGATATAGAAAAAACACAATGGGC
Organism: Cloacibacterium sp.; assembly: GCA_041909215.1. Taxonomy (GTDB): domain Bacteria; phylum Bacteroidota; class Bacteroidia; order Flavobacteriales; family Weeksellaceae; genus Cloacibacterium. Next base: position 5,194 of record JAYRDY010000046.1, read on the forward strand.
TTTTCCTGCATTAGCAGAAGCAGGTTTCAATGGTTATTCTAAAACAGATATCACTAAGTTTTTATCAGGCAAACAAGTAAATGTAAACCCTTATGTAGGTGGTTTAACAACTGGTTTCAATGGTAATTCTACTAAAAAAGATTTTGAAACTTTATTCCAAATGGTTTACGGATATTTCACCGGTCTTAATTATGATTTGGCGAGTTTCAATTCTTTCAAAGCTAAACAACAAGGTTTCTTAGATAATTTATTATCGAATCCACAAACGTATTTCCAAAGTGAAGTACAGAAATATCTCAACCAAAAAAATCCTAGATTTTTCGGAATTATTCCTGATGCTAAAGCTTGGGAGAAAACAGATTATAAATTGGCTTACGATATCTATAAACAAAAAGTAGCCAATGCGGGCAATTATCAATTCTATTTTGTAGGAAATATAGACGAGGCACAACTTAAAACATTTGCCGAAAAATATATTGGTAGTTTACCTTCTACAGGCAAAGCAGAAACATACAAAGATTTGGGTTACAGACCAATTTATACCGCTACGGAACAAGTAATTAAGAAAGGTAAAGATCCTAAAAGTATGGTGATGATTAGATTTGGTGGAGAAACAAAGTATTCTGAAAAAGAAGACCTTGCGATGAGAGCTTTAGGTGAAGTGGCTACCATTAAAATCATCGAAAAACTTCGTGAAGATGAAGGCGGAATTTACGGTGGTGGAGCAAGAGGTAGCTTAAGCAAAGTGCCTTACGGAAGTTACAGCTTCAATATCAATTTCCCATGTGGACCAGAAAATGCAGAAAAATTAACCAAAATTGCTTTGGCGGAACTTCAGAAAATGATTGATAACGGGCCAGAACAAAAAGATTTAGATAAATTTAAAGAAGGCGAAGCTAATGATGATGTTACCAATATGAAAGACAATAAGTATTGGTTACAAAACATAGCAGATTTTCAATTACAAGGCGGTGATAAATATGAAGTTTTAAATTATCTTACTAAAATAAAAGCACTTACAGTAAAAGATTTGCAGGCAGTTGGTAAAAAGTATTTAACAGAGAAAAACAGAATGGTATTTACTTTAATGCCAGAAGTAGAAACTCCAAAAACAACAGAAACGCCTAAAACAGCTGTTTCTGCCAATGTAACTTCTCAACATGTAATTGATAATTATATTGCTGCATTAGGAGGTAAAGCTAAATTAGAAGCGGTAAAAACAGTGAAAACCCTTTCTACCATGAAGGTAATGGGTATGGAAATGGAAGCTGTAACTTCGGAAATGGCTCCTAATAAATCTAAAGCTGTTCAGAAATTTATGGGCCAAGAAATGGTGCAACTTTTTGATGGAGAGAAGGGGTATGTTATGCAGGGCGGACAAAAAATGGATTTACCAGCTCCCGCAATTGAAGAAGCTAAAAAGAAAAGATTGTTTGATGCACTTTCTTACAACGCTGCAGATTACAAAACGGTAGAAAAAGTAACCGAAGACGGTAAAGAATTGTACCTTCTTACAGGTGGTTCTAAAAAACTTTATTTTGATGCGAAAACCAACCTTCTTGTAAAAAGCACTTCTGCTGATAAAGGAGATATAACGATTGTTGATTATATGGAAGTTGACGGAATTAAATTCCCTAAGAATGTTAAAGTTTCAGCAATGGGACAAAATATTGAAATGATCAACAACCAAGTAATCATCAATAAAGAAGTTTCTGCCGAAGATTTTAAATAATCTTTTTAAAATATAGAAATTTTAACCCGAGTTTTTTCTCGGGTTTTTTTATGGATATACGGTATTCATCGTATTTTAGGTAAAGAAATTAATATTCAAATTTGTGTGTCAATTTTTTTTAATTTAGACTCAATAAAAGTCTTTGCATGAAAATCAGCTATTTATCATTTTTCTTTTTGCTTTCGGTTCTCGGGAATGCGCAAAAGCCAGACGCTAAAAAAATAGATTCTATTAACAATCTTCCTTTTGAAATAAGGTTGAAAGATGCTGAAATTTTAGACAAAGTTTATCTTAAAAATGCTGATGAAGCTGCCAAAATTCATTATGATTTAGGCGAGGCAAAATCTTATAGCAATTTGAGTTTAGTCTATTATTATCAAGGGAAATACGAAAAAGATTTAGACTATTCTCTTAAAGCAATTCGCATTTTCGAGAAATTAGATGATCAAGAAAATCTTTCTTTAGAATGGGGAGAATTAGGCTATAGAATGAAAAAAAGAAATCTGGAAAGAGCGCTTCAGTACATGCAAAAAGCAAAATACATCGCCGAGAAAAATGCTTTGCGAAAACCTTTGCTGAGCATTTACAACAATTATGGCGTTCTGAAAGAGATGAAAAAAAAATATGACAGTGCACTTTTCTTTTACAAAAAAGGATTGGTTTTGAAACAAAGAATTAACGACCAAGTTGGCATTCCATATAGTTTGAATAATATTGCAGGCGTTTTTGTACTCAGAAAACAATTTGATAAAGCCGAAGAAAACTATCAAAAAGCACTCAAAATCAGACAGAAAATAAATGACACCGTAGGAATTGCTGAAAATTACTCTTATCTCGGCGATGTTTATCTTATCAAAAATGATTTAAAAAAAGCGATTGGTTTTTATCAAAAAACAACTGAAATTACGGATGAACATAAGTATTTAGGGCTTTCGCAAGATACGTACCGAAAAATTTCTGAGTGTTATGAAGCTTTAGGAGATCATCAAAATGCTTTGCTAAATTTCAAGAAATTTTCTTCGATTAAAGATAGTCTCATCAATCATGAAACCAATGCTAAAATCGCAGAATTAGAAGTGAAATTTGATACCAACGAAAAAGAAAAACAACTGCTTCAGAAACAAGCCGAAGTAGAAACTTCTAGAATTAAATTTTCCGTAGCAATTGTATTTGCGATTTTAGCTTCTATCATTGGCTTTCTTTTTTATCGTCAACAAAGATTAAAAAACAAGCAGCAACATCAAAAATTTGAATTGAAATCTGCAATGGCTCAAATCGAAAGTCAAAATAAATTACAAGAACAGCGCTTGTCGATTTCCCGAGATTTGCACGATAATATTGGTGCGCAATTAACCTTTATAATTTCGTCTTTAGAAAATACAAAATTCGGGCTTCCTAATTTAGAAACTGTGGTAGAAAAGCGTTTAGACAAAATCAGTGATTTTACCAGAAATACCATTGTAGAACTTCGAGACACAATTTGGGCGATGAATAAAACAGATTTTACGATGGAAGATTTAAGTTCTAGAATTTTCAATTTTGTGGAACAAGCACAATCTGCCAATCATAATATTCAGTTTAATTTTAGTATTGATGAAAAACTGAAAAACAAGAAATTTTCGTCTGTGGTAGGCGTTAATTTATACAGAACGATTCAGGAATCTGTGAATAATGCGATGAAATATGCCAATGCCAATCACATCATCATCAATGCAGAAAAATTTAAAGAAGGTTTAAAAATTGAAATTAAAGACGATGGAAAAGGTTTTGACACCGAAAAGGTAGATTTAGGAAACGGATTGCTCAATATGAAAAAAAGAATAGACGAAATGGACGGAAATTTTTTCATCAATTCAGAAATCGGGAAAGGAACCAGCGTGAATGTAGAATTGGAGAAGTTTTAAAAAAAATATAATTGTAGAATTGTAGAATGGGAGAGTTGTAGATTGATTGAAAATAATTATGAAACATGAAACTTGATACCTGAAACTTGAAACTCTAAACTAATAAATAAATTACCATGATAAAAATAGCAATTGTAGATGATAATCTTTTTTTGCAAAAAACGGTGCAAGAAAAACTTTCTTTTTTTGAAGATGTAGAAATCAAATCAAAATCTCTGAACGGAAAAGAATTGCTTCAAAAATTAGAAAAAAATTCTAACTTAGATTTGATTTTGATGGATATAGAAATGCCAGAAATGAACGGAGTAGAAGCTACTTCGGAAGTGAAAAAGCGCTATCCTCACATTAAAATTCTTATGCTCACTGTTTTTGATAATGATGAGAAGATTTTTAAATCTATAAAAGCGGGAGCCGATGGTTATTTGCTGAAGGAAATTAATCCTCAAGAATTGTATAATTCCATCAAAGAAACGCTTTCTGGAGGCGCTGCAATGACGCCTTCCATCGCTTTGAAAACTTTAAAATTGCTTAGAGAACCCCAAGTTTTTGAAACAGAAGAAGAAAAAGAAAAAATTATGCTTACGGCAAGAGAAATTCAGGTTTTGGAGCAATTAAGCAAAGGTTTGAAATATGATGCTATTGCAGAAAATCTTATTCTTTCTAAAGGTACTATCAGAAAACATGTAGAAAATATTTACGCTAAATTACAGGTTCATAATAAGTTAGAAGCAGTTCAGATTGCTAAAAAAAATAAGTTGATTTAACATAAATACGATTTTATCCGTATTTACTTGCCTATTTCTTCCGAGTATTTTTACCAAAAAAAATTAAACTATGAGAAGAAAATTTATTTTATCTGTTGTTTCAGCATTGATGATTTCGGCATTTGCATTTGCTCAAGAAAGCAATAATTCTGTGAAATTTAACCTAGGAACTTCCTTTTCTAAACCTGGTGATGACCTGGCAAAAGTGGCGAGAGAAGGTAAAAACATGCAACTGTCTGTAAGTGCAGAAGCTGCAAGATTTTTCAATTATAAGAAAGATTCTAAATTAGGCTTTAGAATTGCAGCAGTGGTAGGTTATGACAATACACACATTCTTTCTAAAGATGCTATTACCCAAATTAAAACGTCAATTCCGAGTATTAAAGGAAGAATTTATCCTTTGTGTTTTAAAGGTTCTGCTTTTGATTTTGCAAAGTTAGTAACCAAAGAAAAAGATTTAGGAATCGGTTTTCTAGATATTCCCGTGTATTTAATCTTAATTTCTACGGTGAATAGTTTGCATTTTGATTATGGAGTTGGTTTTGGAAAACTCAAAGAATCCTCAAATATTTATGATGATAGTTTTGTAGAAACTACAACTAATAGAACCATGAATTATTTTGGTTGGGGATTTCAGCCTGTTATTTACAATTCTGAAAGCGAAAAATGGTCTATAAATGCGATGTTTGATTTTGGGAAATTTAAATGGACGAACGGAAACGGAAACACATCGTCTTTTAAAATGAGTACATTAGGATTTGGTGCACAATATAATTTTTAATTTTTTCAATATGATTAAGAAAATTTTCGTTCCAGTTTTTGTTTTGTTTTTTGCAGTCTTTTTTGCTCAAACTGAAAAATACAAAGCGGCAGATTATTCATTACCAAATAATGTAAAAAGCTATAATACATTTGTTTATAAGTACGATGTAGAATTAGGTAAATACAAAGTAATCGAAAAACATATCAGAATTTTTGAAAAAGGTTTGCTAAAATATGATTATGTTTTGGATAATTATTTGGATAGATTTTCTCAAATCAAAAGATACACATACAATGCTCAAAATCAGTTGATTTCTATAGAAACAGCAGATGATTATGAGAAGCCAACATATTATCCTTATGAAGATTTGTTCTATGAAAATGGCAAATTGACGAAAATTTCAGAAGTGTTCGGGAACAAAAGAGTTTTTACCGATTTTACCTACGATGGAAAAGGCAGAATTTTAAAGGAAAAAAAATATCAAGATGACAAACTGGTGTTGTCTACTGTAGATTATCATTACACTTCTGATAAAAATTTCACTACCAAAAAAGTGGTTTTTATTAATGACAATTCTAGAAAAATGGTTGATGCCGTTTATCAAAATAATTTGAAAATTTCTGAAGAAGTAGATGATCCAGCAGCTAAAATTTCTTACACTTATCAATATGATGACAAAGGCAATGAAACTCTAGAATTTGACGGAGTAACTAACCTAGATAAGCACTATGTTTATGGGAAAACAGGCGCGGTAATTAAAAGCAAAAAAACACTTTATGATGACCTAGAATTTGATATCGTTAATTATTTTGAATTTTCGGAAATTACCTACGAAGATGGCACGAAAGAAGGAAGCAGAACTTTTGATAAAGACTATGCTAAATCGTTTAATATGAGTGTTTTATCTTATGATTTTGTAGATGATTTAAAGTAATTGTTTTATATTTGGAATAAACACATACCATGATGAAAAAAATAATTCAACTTTTAGTGCTTTTGTTCGTGCAATTTTCTTTTGCGCAAAAAGATAATGTGATAAAATTTCTCTCCGAAAACTGGGGCGTCAATAAAGATGTAGCAAAAATAGAAGAAGTGAAGTATTCTGTTGGCTTTACTTCTGGAAAATTTGAACCAAGAGAAACCAAAATTTATACCTTCAAAAACGGAAAAGTAATTTCTATAGAAACACAATATTCTAAAGATAAAGTCATCGAAACTTTCGAATACAATGCGAAAGGAAAACCTGTAAGATTTTCTCAAGTTAATACTGGAACAGACAAAGCCAGTGAAAACATTTCTACATTTAGTTATGACAAAAACGGAAAACTTACAGAAATTAAACCTTCTAATCCTAGATTTCATTGGCAATATAAATATCAATATAAATCTGATGGTACATTGACTACCGTAGAAATTTTTGACAATGGAAAATTGGATTCTAGATGGAACTTCACCTCTTATCAAGACGAAAAAAATTATCAATATATTGATGAAAATTACTCGGCTAATGATGGTAAAAAAGTTTTTGAATTAAAAGAAAGTTTGGTTAACGGACAAAGACCTATGAGAAAGGAAGCTTGGTTAGAAGGAAAAGATCCAAACGGAAATGTTTTTAAAATTAGAGAAAACAACGCGGTTTTCGGGAAAAATTATTTTTTTAGAAAACTCACTTATGCCAATGGAAAAATTACAGGAAGTACAGAATATAATCCCTATTTCACCGAAGGGATTAATGGAGATATTTCTCACCTTCCAGAAAATAAAAACCCTAAATCGAGTTACAAAATTAGATTAGGAGAAGACGGAAAATTTAAAATGGAGAATCAAGCAAATCAGCCTATTCCAGATTTAAGTAAAGGTTTTATCAGTCCAAACAAAACAGATTTCATTTATTTTGATCCTAATAATGGCGAAGTTGCATTGGTAGAAGATATGAAACCAAGTACAGATTTCAGCATGATGAAACCTTATAACGCTCCTTCTAAAAAATATATTGTCATCAATAATGATTACCAGTTTATTATTTTTGATGATGGTAAACAAATTGATACTTCTAGTATGAAATTGGCTCAAGATTTGGGGAATTTAGTCATTCAAGAAAATGGTGTGCCGAAATATTTTGTTCCGAATTTGGACAAACTTACTTTCTTGAAGTTTTATCCGCTTTATATTTTGGCGCTTTAAATAAAAAATTATTTATACATGAAACAAATAACATTTTTCACCATAATTATTTCCATTTTCGGATTTTCTCAAGAAAAACTTACGACTCAAGATTTTGGCTTGCATAAAAACACAGAAACTGTGATTTCTAAACAATATTG
>JAYRDY010000047.1:0-12585 GCA_041909215.1 Cloacibacterium sp.
CCAAGACAAACAATCGCTTTTACTTTTCTTTTTACTAAATCTTCTATTTCTGTATAATCATTTCCTTTGTCTGTTCCGCCTACAATCCATACCGTTGGCGTTTTCATGCTTTCTAGAGCATAATACGTGGCGTTTACATTGGTTGCTTTAGAGTCATTGATGAATTTCACGCCATTAATTTCTGCTACACCTTCTAATCTGTGTTCTACCGCTTGGAAAGTCATCAGAGAATTTCTAATACTTTCGTTACTGATATTCAATAATTTACCAGCTATAGATGCTGCTAGGCTATTGGCAACATTATGTGTTCCCATCAATGATAAATCTTCTATTTTCATAGAAAACTCATCGTGAAGTTTTACCACAATTTTTTCCTCTTCTGTAAAACCACCTTCCTCTAGTTTTTCCTTCATAGAGAAAGGAATTTGCTTCACTCGCAAATCTAATTCTTGAAGCAGTTTTTGACTCATTTCATCGTCTTTATTGTAGATGAAATAATTGTCGTTTTCTTGATTTTCGGCAATTCTAAATTTTGCCAAAGCATATTCTTCGTAGTTGTAATTGTATTGGTCATGATGATCTGGACTCAAATTCAACAATAAAGAAATGTAAGGTCTAAAATTCTGAATATCATCTAATTGGAAGCTGCTAACTTCTAATACATAATAATCAAAATTCTCTTGCGCAACTTGCATTGCGAAACTTTTGCCGATGTTTCCGCCCAAACCTACATTCAAGTTGTCATTTTTCAGAATGTGATAAATGAGCGATGTAGTAGTGGTTTTCCCATTACTTCCTGTGATGGCGATAATTTTGGCATTGGTAAATTCTGCACCGAATTCTATCTCCGAAGAAAGTCTTATTCCTTTTGCTTTGATTTTTTGAACCATTTCAGCTTTCTTAGGAACTCCCGGAGATTTTATAACCCAATCTGCAGCAAGAATTCTTTCTTCATCGTGGTTTTTTTCTTCAAACTCGATTCCGTTTTCTACCAAAACTTTTTTGTAATTCTCTTTAATTTCGCCTTTGTCTGAAAGAAAAACTTCCAAACCTTTAGTTTTAGCCAAAATTGCAGCGCCCACTCCACTTTCACCTCCTCCTAGAATTACGACTTTCATTTTTTTCATTTCGATTTTTATTTCAAACCTTACTCAGTTAATTTGGTCTTTTTTACAGCTTATTATCTGATTTTCAGTGTGATAAGGCAGATAATTGCCAGCATAACACCAATAATAATCATTCTGTTAACGATTTTGCTTTCGTGGAAACCTTCTTTCTGATAATGGTGATGCAAAGGAGACATTTTAAAAAGTCTGTTATTCTGTGCATATTCTAAACCATATTTTTTCTTTCTGTATTTAAAAACTGCAACTTGCAGCATTACTGAAAGGTTTTCGACTAAGAAAATTCCGCATAAAACAGGAATCAATAATTCTTTTCTTAAAATAATGGCTAAAACAGCAATTACACCACCCAACATTAAACTGCCCGTATCGCCCATAAAAACTTGTGCAGGATATGTGTTGTACCAGAAAAACCCTATCGTTGCACCAATTAAGGCAACCGCGAAAATGGTGGTTTCTCCCATATTGGGCAAGAACATAATGTTAAGATAATCTGCGAAAATGATGTTCCCAGAAACATAAGCGAAAAATGCTAAAGTGGCAAGAATAACGACGCTTGTTCCGGATGCTAAACCATCAATCCCGTCTGTAATATTGGCGCCATTAGAAACGGCGGTTACAATGAAAATTACCAACGGAATAAATACCAACCAAGCCCATTCTTTTTGAGATTCTTCATCCATCCAAAAAAGAATTTTACCATAATCGAACTCATTATTTTTCATAAATGGAACGGTAGAAATGGTTTCTTTTTTTGCAGGAGCAAAATTTTGTGCTACATTATTTCGGTTAACGATTTGTGCATCAGCGTATTTTCTTTTGATGGTGATATCTTCATGAAAATACATGGTAACACCAACAATTAAACCTAAACCAACCTGACCAATAATTTTGAAAATTCCGCTTAAACCATCTTTGTTTTTCTTTATTTTCTTAAGATAATCATCAATAAAACCAATTGCGCCCATCCAAAGCATAGAACCTGTTAAAAGAAGTACATAAATATTAAGTTTTGTAAACAAAAAAACAGGGATTATGGTCGCGAAAATAATGATAAGACCTCCCATGGTTGGGGTGCCTTCTTTTTGTTTTTGCCCTTCTAAACCCAAATCTCTCACCAATTCTCCCATTTGTTTATTCCTTAGGTAATTGATGATTTTTTTACCATAAAGCAAGGCAATTGTAAGAGATAAAAGCACAGCAAAAGCCGCTCTGAAAGAGATGTATTTCAGAAGGTTTAACCCAGGAATGTGAATTCCGTGACTGGTGAGGTATTCGTATAGATAGTACAACATATTTTCTAATTTTAGATTTTAGATTTCGGATTTTAGATGTTTGAATACAAGAAAAATCTTCATCAAAATTATTTGCTCATCAATTTATATAATTCTACAATGGTTTCTTTATCATCAAAATGATGTTTTACACCATTGATTTCCTGATACGTTTCGTGGCCTTTTCCTGCTACGAGAACAATATCTTTAGGTTCAGCGAACTTTATTGCCATTTTTATCGCTTCTCTTCTGTCTGGAATAGAAATGTATTTACTGAAGTTTTGCGGTTCTACACCTGCTTCAATTTCTTTGATAATCTCTTGAGGATTTTCAGTTCTCGGATTATCTGTGGTAATGATGGCCAACGTAGATTTTCTGGTGGCAATTTTTCCCATTTCTGGTCTTTTTGCATGGTCTCTGTCTCCGCCACAACCGAAAACGGTAATTAATCTTTCGTTTTTGGTTCTGATTTCGTTGATGGAATCCAAAACATTTTCTAGCGCATCAGGAGTGTGCGCATAATCTACGATGAAGAAAATTCCGCCATCAGATCTTAAAGTTTCAAATCTTCCGTTGACTCTTTTTAAAGTAGAAATCGCTTGTAAGACTTCTTCTTCATTAAATCCTAATTCTACCGCAATTGCAAAAGCCAAAAGCAAATTATAAACATTGAATTTCCCAGTTAAAGTTGTCCAAAATTCTTTACCATTAAAATTCAGAAGCATTCCGTTGAAATCAACTTCCAAAATTTTCCCGTGATAATCTGCCAATGTTTTCAAAGCGTAATCTTTCTTTTTCGCTTTGGTGTTTTGTAGCATTACATCTCCATTTTTGTCATCAGCATTGGTAATCGCTACAGCAGTTTCTGGCAACTCATCAAAGAATCTTTTTTTGGTTTTAAGATATTCATCAAACGTTTTATGATAATCGAGATGATCGTGCGTAAGATTGGTGAAACCAGCTACAGCAAAGTGTAAACCTTCAATTCTGTCTTGATGAATTCCGTGTGAAGAAACTTCCATAAAAGCATATTCGCAACCGTTTTCTACAGCTTTTGCTAACATTTGGTTCAAACGAATTACATCTGGAGTCGTATGAGTTGAAGGAATAATTTCATCACCAATTCTGTATTCAACCGTAGAAATCAGTGCACTTTGATAACCTAAATTTTTGAAAATATCAAAAAGTAGAGTAGAAGCGGTGGTTTTTCCGTTGGTTCCTGTAATCCCGATTAACTTTAGATTTTCAGAAGGATTTCCATAAAAATTAGCAGCGAGCTTGCCTAAAGTTTTAGATGAATTTTTAACTTGAATATAGTTAATTCCTTCAACTAAATTTTCTGGTAAAATTTCGCAAACAATGGTTTTTGCTCCTTTTTCGATTGCCGAAGAAATATAAGAATGTCCATCTGAAACGGTTCCTTTAATAGCAACATACAGCGAACCTTCGGTAACTTTTCTGCTATCGAAAACGATTTCTGAAACTTCTGAATTTAAATTTCCAAAAGTTTCTAAAACGGGTATTTTATGTAATAATTCTGATAAAATCATTTTAATTCTGTAATTCCAAATAAATTCTTTGGTTTTTATGTATTGTAGTTCCTGCAAGTGGGAACTGTGTTTTTATTCTTCCAACGCCTTTATAATCAACTCTATAACCTTGATTTTCTAATTGTGGAATAATGTTTTTTCCCATTAAACCTTTTAGATTTGGTAGAACTCCGTTTTTCACATTTACTTTCACATTGGGTTCTAGCATTTTATTGAGGTTTACCTTTTTATCAACCAAAAGTTCTTTTTCAACATTTAAAGGAGTTTTAAGAAATACTTTTCCTGCAATTTCTTTAAAAACTGGTGCGGAAACTGTTGAACCATAATATCCTATTGATGTTTTTGGTTGATTAACCATCACAATGCAAGTATATTTAGGATTGTCTGCTGGGAAAAATCCTGCAAAACTCGCCTGATATTTTGTTGGCCCTGGTTTCCAGTATTCAAATCTTGCGGTTCCTGTTTTTCCTGCCAGTTTAATGTTTGGTGTAAAAATACTTTTTGCAGTTCCTTTTTCTACCGCTTTGGTAAGCATAGAAGTCATTAAATTAATCGCTTCTGTTGATGCCATTTTATCTACCAGAACTTGCGGTTCTGCTTCGTAAGAAGTTTTACCGTCTTTCATGATTTTTTCTATGAAAAGCGGTTTTACCATTTTACCTTTATTGGCAATCCCGTTATAGAATGTAGTGAGCTGTAATAAATTGAGGCTCACACTATAACCATATCCTAGAGAAGCCAATGTAGCTTTGTTCCATCTTTTATTTTCTGGCGTTACAATTGAAGGTTTGGTAACACCCGGAAGTTCGATTTCTAATTTTTCAAAAAGTTTCCATCTTTTTAAATGTTTCAAGAAAACATCTGGTTTGTCTGCATAATGCTGTGTAATGATTTTTGCAGCACCAATGTTGCTGGATTGTGCTAAAATGTCACTAATGTCATACGTTCCGCCTGCATGGGAATCTGTAATTTTTTGTTTGAAATAAGTCCAAGAAATACCGCCAACATTTATTTTGGTGTTTTCATCAATAAAACCATCATCCATTGCAGCTAAAAGCGAAACTGTTTTAAAAGTAGAACCAGGTTCTGTGGCGTCTTTCAGTGCATAATTATAAGCATCAATATAATTTCCTTCTTCATTTCTTCTAAGGTTTACCATGGCTCTTACTTTACCAGTAGCCGTTTCCATTACAAGGACAGAACCGTGATCTGCTTCGAATTTTATCAGTTGTTTTTGTAATGCAGAATGCGCAATGTCTTGTATTCTTAAATCTATAGTTGTGTAAACGTCTTGTCCATCAATTGGTTCTTTAACCTTCCAATAATCAATGGGTTTCCACTGAGATGAGTTGATTCTTTGCTCTAATCTTTTACCATCTGTACCCGTAAGATATTTAGAGAAAGCGCCTTCAAGTCCAGATTTTCCAATCTCGTTATCCATTCCTATGGTTCCTGCACCAATTTGAGCTGTTGCGAGTTCTCTTCGGAAGTTTCTATCGATAATAAGACATCTGTTTTTCTTAAATTTCCCTGTTTTTTTATCTTTTTTACTGAAAATTGGGAATTTTTTAATTCTATCATATTGGTCGAAATCTAAACCTCTTACCAAAGAAAAATATTGATTGCCAGCTTTTTTTTCTTCATCAAAAATTTTTCTGTAGTGTGCTCTGGGCTTGCCAAACATAGCACTAAGAGAATCTGTAAGTGCACCAATATTTTTATTGTAAATAGAATCTTTAATGGTTTTGAAATCAACATAAGCATCATACCTCATTACCGTTGTTGCTAATATAGAACCGTCTGAAGCGAAAAGATTGCCTCTTGCAGCTTGTAGTTTTGCTTCTCTATAATTTTTATTGATGTAGTTATCCTCAAAATTCTGAACGTTGGTGTGCTGCAAAAAAATAATTCTTGCTAAGAAAACAACAAATACCACGAAAGCCACCCCTGCAAAAAGGTAGCCCCATTTTAATGCTTTAGAGCGTTTAGTATCATAATCATTTATTGCTGCCATCTTCTAAACTGTCTAGTTTTATTAAAAGTTTGTGCGGATGATTTTCTAATGACATTAGAGAATCTCCTTCCATTTCTTTACTGAGCTCGCTCTCCATTTTTACTTTAATCAATCTGCTCTGTGCGTATGCATTTCTAGATTTGTATTCTTCTGCTTGTTCTTTTAACTGATTTACGGTTTCTATTTTTTTGTTCACCAAATGGTTACTGTAAATCATAATCATCATTAAGGCGAAAATGAGCAAGAAGTATTTGTAATGAACTTTTACTTCATCACGATTTAAGAAATTTCCTTTAATGATATCCATTAAAGTAAGTTTCTTTTTGGGTTTGTTATATGTTGCTCTTTTTGCCACAGACTTTGTCTGATTTATTTAAATTAAATTTTAATTCCTACACGCATTTTAGCGCTTCTTGCTCTTGAGTTTTCTTCTATTTCTTCTTCTGTTGGGATAATGGCTTTGTTTTTTAACAAATCAAATGCTTTAGCATAATTCCCATAAATATCTCGTTCTGGCTCTCCTTCGAACATGCCGTTTTTCAGGAAGCGTTTTACCAATCTGTCTTCTAAAGAATGGTAAGAAATTACCACCAATCTTCCTTCTTTTTTCAGGGTTTTATAAGATTGTAGCAACATTTCTTTCAGTACTTCTAATTCTTGATTTACCTCAATTCTAATCGCTTGGAAAAGCTGAGCGAAAAATTTGTTTTGCTTAAATTGAGGAATGTAACTAAATACTTTTTTCAAATCTTCGGTAGTTACAATTTCCTTTGTTTTTCTTGCGTGTACAATTTCTCTAGCCAATTTTCTAGCTTCACGAATTTCTCCGTAATAATAAAATATGTCTGCCAAATGTTCTTCTTCATAATCGTTCACTACTTTTTTGGCGTCTAGATTTTGCATTACATTCATTCTCATGTCCAAAGGCGCATCACTTCTTGTGGAAAAGCCACGCTCAGCAGCATCAAACTGATGAGAAGAAACGCCTAAGTCGCCTAAAACTCCATCAACTTCAGTTACGCCATACATTAAAAGAGAATTTTCTAAAAATCTAAAATTTTGGTTGATGAGAGTAAACCTTTCATCATCAATAACATTATTAAGCGCGTCTAAATCTTGGTCGAAACTGTATAGTTTTCCTTTACTGGAAAGTCTTTTCAGGATTTCGCGAGAATGGCCACCACCACCGAAGGTAACATCCACATAAACTCCATCAGGGTTAGTGATGAGCGCGTCTATACTTTCTTTTAATAAAACAGGGTTGTGGTACATATTTTAGATTTTAGATTTAGATTTTACGATGGTTCTCCATTCATAAAATATAGAATCTGTTGTTAATTTATAATTCAAAATCAATTTCTCCCATTACGTCTTCCGTAAGTTGTCCGAAGTCTTCTTTGTTAGCTGAGATTACTTTTTCGTAAGATTCTTTGTCCCAAATTTCAAAAAGTTCGCCAGCGCCAGCAATTACGATTTCTTTATTAAGGTTAGCGTATTGTTTAAGATCTTTCGGGATGAGAATTCTTTCAGAAGAATCTAACTCTACATTCTTAACACCTGCGGTAAACATTCTGATGAAATCTGCGTTCTTTTTCACAAATCTATTCAGTCCATTTATCTTTTTCATGAGCTTCTCCCAAGGTTGCATTGGGTAAACTTCTAGACAATTCTGGAACACAGAGCGCTTTATCACAAAGTTCTTATCATCAGAACTTTGCAATAATTTGATAAGTGATGAAGGGAGTTTTAATCTGCCTTTATCATCTATCTTACAATCATATGTTTCGTAGAAATTCAACATTTGGAGCAAATTTATTTAATATTTTTTAAAGTCTCCCACTTTTTCCCACTTTTTAACTTAATGTTAATAACTTTTTGGATTGGCTAGGTTTTAAGTGTTAATTCGTTGGTTTATTGATGGTTGTGTAAATCAGTGTTAATGGTAATTTTCACAGATTCAGTTCTATATCAGACATATTATTTTTGAAACATTCATTAAAGTTTTCAGTAAAATTTTGCCATTATTTTTGTACTTTTGCGAAGCAGAGACATCATTATATGATTTTTAAGACTAAAAAAGAAAGAAAATATACATTCATTGAAAGTGGAGAAGGGCATCCTTTGGTGCTTTTACATGGATTAATGGGAGGGTTGAGTAATTTTGATAAACTAATTTCTTATTTTTCAGAAAGAGGATTTAAGGTATATGCTCCACAGCTTCCTGTTTATGATTTACCCATTTTAAACACTAATTTAAACAGTATTGCAAAATTTGTTGCAAAATTTATAAAAGATAGAATTGGCAGGCCAGTTACGCTTATAGGAAATTCTATGGGTGGTCATGTTGGGCTTATTCTTACACTATCCAATCCAGAGTTGGTGCACTCTTTAGTATTAACGGGAAGTTCTGGTTTATACGAAAAAAGTTTTGGCGATACATTTCCAAGAAGAGGAGACAGAGATTACATTAAAAGAAAGACTGAAGAAGTTTTTTTTAATCCAAATGTAGCGACAGATGAACTGGTAGATGAAGTTTTTGCCGTTGTAAATGACAGAATGAAGGGCATTAAGACAGTCCTTCTAGCGAAAAGCGCTATTAAACATAATATGTTACCAGATTTACCTAAAATAAAACAACCAACATGTATTATTTGGGGTAAGCAAGATAATGTTACGCCACCAGATGTGGCAGAAGAAATGGATAGACAAATCCCGAATTCTGATTTATTTTGGATTGATGAATGCGGGCATGCTGCAATGATGGAAAAACCCGAAGAATTTAATGAAATTCTTTACAATTGGCTGAAAGACAAAGTTTAAATAATTTGATATGAGGATGGAAGTTGAAAGACTTCCATTTTTTGAATATGGTAATAAAGAACGCAATATTTATAAAAAGCTCTGGGAAATGGCAAGAATGCCCAGAACCTACAATCCCCGAATATGCTTTTATCGGGAGAAGTAACGTAGGTAAATCATCACTTATTAATGCGATGATGAATCACAAAGATTTAGCCAAAACGTCTCAAACCCCTGGTAAAACACAGTTGATTAATCATTTCTTAGTCAATGAAAACTGGTATCTTACCGATTTGCCAGGTTATGGTTATGCCAAAGTTTCAAAAAGTTTAAGAAAAGATTTTGAAAAATTAATCACCAATTATATTCTCAATAGAAAAAATTTGGTCAATTTATTTATCTTAATTGATATTAGACATACGCCTCAGAAAATAGATTTAGAGTTTCTGGAATGGTGCGGCGAGAATGGCATTCCGTTTTCTATTGTTTTTACAAAATTAGACAAGCTGAAACCAGGTGCTGCAGAAAGAAATGTAGAAGTCTATAAAACCAAACTGCTAGAAACTTGGGAAGATTTACCAGATACTTACATCACTTCAGCAGAAAAGAAAATTGGTGGAGAAGAAATTCTGAATTTTGTAGAAAAAACCAATAATTATTTGGTGAAGAATAAAGTAAAGTTTCAGTAAAATGAAAAACATTATTTGGAAAATAAAATCTTTTGAAGAGCTTACAACCCTAGAACTTTATGAAATTTTAAAAGTAAGACAAGAAGTTTTTATTGTAGAGCAGACGTGTTATTATCTGGATGCAGATGGTTATGATGAAAAAGCGTTGCATCTTTTTGCAGAAAAAGATGGGCAAATTTTGGCTTATTGCAGAATCTTCGGGCAAGGCATAAAATATGCAGAAACGTCTATCGGGAGAGTGCTTACACATCCTAACGCTAGAAAGTTATCTTTAGGTAAAATATTACTTTCTATAGCCCTGCAAACCATCGAAAAGAAATTCAATACTAGCGCTTGTAGAATTTCTGCGCAAGATTATTTGCTTAGATTTTACGAGGGATTTGGTTTTAAAGACACAGGTAAAAAATATTTAGAAGACGATATACCGCATACAGAAATGGTGAGAAATTAATTTCTCACCATTTTTAAAACTTACTCTCATTAAGACTGCAAAGTTGTTGTTATGTTAAAAATTGTTTTATCTAAATGTTATTAGTTTAGTGGGACAATTTTTATTTGCAGCCTCAAAATTGAGTATGAAGAAGATTACTGCTGCAAATGTATTCTGATAAAAATTTGTTTCATTACGGTTTTCCGTAATTTAATATCAAAAATTGTTTCTAATTTGCAAAGTTTTACAACTCGGGTCGAGTTTTTTAATTTTCCCAAAGTTGATTTTTAAAAATAAAAAACTTCTTTAAATAATCCCCAAATCTTTACAAAGAACCACCATTTCGGTGTTGTTTTTGGCACTTAAACTTTCGCGGAGTTCACTTAGTCGTTTTTCAATAGAGCTTCTGCTGTCTGGTTTTATATTATTGGTTTTAAAATGGTCTTCTATTTCTTGTTGGCGCCAGCCTTTAGCCAAAAGTTCTACCAAATACACATCATAATTCGTAAATTCAAAAGAATTATTTCTGATGGAATTAATGATTTCCTGAGGAATTACAATTTTATTCTCATATACTTTTTTGATGGCACTTTTCAGTTCTTTACCATCATTTCTACCTTTGCTTACAAAACCATTGATGTGATGTTTTTTGAAAAGTTCATCAATAATAGAAGGTTTTTTCTCGATAGAAAAAGCGATGATTTTAATATTGGGTTGCAATTGTCTCACTTCAGCGATGAGTTCTTGTCCAGAAGTCAATTTTTGCTCTCTGAAATCGGTGTCAAAAGATAAATCTGTAATGAGTAAATCATATGGATTTTCTTCTGAAATGGCAGTTTTTAGTTTAGAAACGGCATCATCACAATAACTTACAAATTCATAGTCTGTAATTTGCAATTCTTCTAGAGTTTTGATGACTCCTAGATTTCTAATTTCGTGGTCTTCGGCTATGAGTACTTTATTGAACATCTTTTTTAATGAATTGGAATAGAAATATTTACGTGTAAACCTTTTTGTAGATTTTTTTCAAAATTAATATCTCCGCCAATGTTCTCAATACGGTTTTCCGTATTTTTGATTCCAGAAAGTTTTTTATTTTCTGCATTGCCCATTCCAAGGCCATTATCGGTGTATTTTATTTTTAAAATATTTTCAATTTTTTCAAATTTTACTGAGGCTAGAGTTGCTTTGCTGTGTTTTTTCATGTTAATCATGAGTTCTCTAAGCGAATAGAAAATTTCTGATTGTATATTCTGAGAAACGTTTTGCCAAATATTCTGCTCGTTTCCTATCACTAAAACTTTTTGCTGAGGTGAAGAATAAGAAGAAATCATTTCGAAAAGTTTCACCGAAAATTCTTTTTCTAATTGTTCATTGAGGTCTTCGTGTGCAATATCTCTTGATTCTTCGTACATTTTCTCGAGCTTGTCTAGGAGTTTTTCTTTATCTAATTCGTCCTGATTTTCTATCTCTACCATGGCTTGGTAAAGACCATTGGCAACCACATCGTGCACTTTTTTAGAATATTTGATTTGGGTGTTTTTTACCTCGATTTCTTTTTCTTGTTCTAGACGTTTTTTTCTTCTTTTATACAAAAATACACCTGCAATAATTGCCAAAAAAGAGAATAAGAGCGCAATGTTTCTTTTCAAAATTTCAATTTCATTTTTAGCGGAATCTGCTTTTAGTTTTTCGTTTTCTGCTTTGCTTTTTTCTGTTTCGTAGCGGATTAATGCAAATTGATTTTTGGCATTATTTCTAACAGTTTGAAGACTATCATTCAGTTTTTGATATTCTGTAAAATATTTCAAAGAGTTTTCGGGAGTTTCTAAATTAATGATCTTTTGGATGGCTTCTAATTCATCATCAGGATTATTAATTTTTTTGGCTATTTCGTGCATTTTTTTAGCATAGAAAAGAGATTTTTGTCTGTCTTTTTCTTTGTAATAGTTTGCTAATGTTGAGTAGCTAGAATTAAGTGCCCAATCATCTTTTAGTGCTTCTCTTATTTTTAGCGCTTTTAATATATAGTGTAGCACATTGCTGTCTTTGTTTTCTAGAAAATAGCTTCTTGCGTAGTTATTAAGAGCTCTAGCATAAGAAGTGCTATCACTTGTTTTAAGCGCTTTTTGATAATATTCTCTTGCTTTAGAATAATTTTTAGAATCTAGAAAATTATTACCGATATTGTTATAATATATCATCTTAGATTCTTTGTCTTCTGTATTTTGTAGCGCTAAAAAGTAATATTTTTCTGCATTTTTATAGTTTCCTTGCCTTTCACTAGCTAAAGCTAAATTATTATAGTTAGACGATTTTAATTGCAAGGTAAGGCTATCATTTTTTTTAAGATAATTTTCTGCTTCTAAAGCTGTTTCTATACCACCGAAATAATCACCTTTATCGGTTTGTATAATTGCCATATTAATTAGACATTTTGCAGAACCTATTGTATCATTAATTTTTGAATATTCGTTTTTTGCCAAAGCGTAATAGAGAAATGCAGAGTCAGTTTTCCCGTTATCTCGGTAGTTTGTAGCCTTAATATAATTATCGTTTTTGGTAGAAATAAGATTGTTTTTCTTATTGTTTTCAGAGCAATAAACTAAGGAAAGAACAATTATGAGATACAGTAACTTCTTCAAGGTCTAAATTTTCTTACTAAATTACAAAAAAGCAGACTAATATGTTAGTCATGGTCGGAA
>JAYRDY010000048.1:0-12575 GCA_041909215.1 Cloacibacterium sp.
TGAGTAAAAGTTCAAAATTGTAAAGTAAATATCGTTATATGATTTTTAACAAAATTTATAAAATTTTGATGTTTTTTTAATTATTTTCAAAAAATGAAAAAAAGAATTAAGCAATTAAATTTCATATAAAGCACCAAACTACGTGCCAAAATGTGTTTTTCATAACATTTGTATTACTTTTTATTAATTAACTCATTGATTTTCATTTGTTAAAATGTATTAATTTTTTTAATAATTCATAATCTCATATTTGCTAAAATTTGGAGAATTATGAAAGTAAATCATTCTTTATCTAAAACTTAAAGGCTAAAAACCAAATACTTTTCTTACTTTTGCGCCAAATTTACGAAACAATATGTTAACAGTATCTAATTTATCATTACAATTTGGGAAAAGAGTTCTTTTTGACGAGGTAAATATCATGTTTACCAAAGGAAATTGCTACGGAATTATCGGAGCAAATGGTGCCGGGAAATCTACTTTTCTGAAAATATTAACAGGGAAACAAGAGCCCACTACGGGGCATGTTTCTTTAGAACCAGGCAAAAGAATGTCGGTTCTAGAGCAAGATCACTTTGCTTACGATAACTTCACTGTTTTGGAAACAGTGCTTAGAGGTAATAAAAAGCTTTTCGATATTAAAGAAGAAATGGATGCGCTTTATGCTAAAGAAGATTTTTCTGATGAAGATGGGATAAAAGCAGGCGAATTGGGGGTTATCTATGATGAAATGGGTGGCTGGAATGCAGAATCTGATGCGCAGACAATGCTTTCAAACGTTGGTGTTAAAGATGAAATGCACTGGCAAATGATGGGTGAGCTTGAGAATAAAGACAAGGTAAAAGTCTTATTAGCTCAGGCATTATTCGGGAATCCAGATGTTTTAATTTTAGATGAGCCTACCAATGATTTGGATATTGATACAATTGCTTGGCTAGAAGACTTCTTAGCAGATTATGAGAACACGGTAATTGTGGTTTCTCACGACCGTCACTTCCTAGATGCAGTTTGTACACACATTGGAGATTTAGATTATGCTAAATTAAATCTTTATACAGGTAACTATACTTTCTGGTATCAAGCTTCACAATTAGCGACAAGACAAAGAGCTCAGGCTAACAAGAAAGCCGAAGAAAAGAAAAAAGAATTACAAGATTTTATCGCAAGATTTTCATCAAACGTAGCAAAAGCGAAACAAGCAACTGCTAGAAAAAAGATGATTGATAAATTGAATATTGATGATATTAAACCTACTTCAAGAAGATATCCTGCAATTATTTTCGAAATGGAAAGAGAAGCTGGTGATCAAATCTTAGAAGTGAAGGATTTAGAAAAAACAAAAGATGGCGAGTTGCTTTTCTCTAATGTTGATATTAAATTAAAGAAAGGCGATAAAGTAGCTATTATTTCTAAAAACTCTTTAGCGATTTCAGAATTTTTCGAAATTATTTCTGGTAATGCTGCTGCAGACAAAGGAGAATACAATTGGGGAGTTACCACAAACCAATCTTACATGCCGTTAGATAATACAAATTTTTTCCAAGATAGCAGTATGAATTTAGTTGATTGGTTAAGACAATTTACTAAAAATGATGAAGAAAGACACGAAGAATTTATGCGTGGCTTTTTAGGAAGAATGCTTTTCTCTGGAGACGAAGCTCTAAAATCTTGTACCGTACTTTCAGGAGGCGAAAAAATGAGATGTATGTTCTCTAGAATGATGTTGCAGAAGGCAAACGTTTTACTTTTAGACGAACCAACCAATCACTTAGACCTAGAAAGTATTACTACTTTGAATAATTCATTAAGCAATTTTAAAGGAAATATTTTGTTGTCTTCTCATGACCACGAGTTATTAGAAACCGTTTGTAACAGAATTATTGAACTTACTCCGAAAGGCGTAATAGATAGAGATATGACTTATGACGAATATCTTTCAGACAAAAAAATTAAAGAATTACAACAGCAAATGTATTCGTGAACATTAGCAATAGGTAATTAGCAATAAGTAATGAAACCGTTCAGAATTTCTGGACGGTTTTTTTTATTGAGAATAAAGATCATATAAAATCTCTATCTTTTTGGCAATAAATTTTCACTAACTTTGCAAGTATGAGCCTAAAATGGATATATAAACCTGAACCAGACGAAGAAATTGTAGATAGCATAAGCTCTTCTATAGGATTTGGAACTTTGGAGTCTAAGATTCTCGTTTTGAGAGGTATAGATGATTATCAAAAAGCCAGAGAATTCTTTAAACCGAAGTTAGAAGACATTCACAGTCCGTTTTTAATGGCAGACATGCAAAAAGCAGTAGAAAGAATTGCCTCTGCAATTGAAAACGGAGAAAAAATTCTCGTGTACGGAGATTATGATGTTGATGGGACTACCGCTGTTGCACTTATGTATCTCTATTTGTCGAAAATTGTAGAAAAAAAATATCTGGATTTTTATATTCCTGATAGAAATCTGGAAGGTTATGGTATTTCCACAGAAGGGATTAATTACGCTAAAGAAAATAATTTTTCGCTCATTATTGCTTTAGATTGTGGTATAAAAGCATCAGATAAAGTAGATTACGCCAATTCTTTAGGCATAGATTTTATTATTTGCGATCACCACTTGCCAGGTGATGAACTGCCAAAAGCTTACGCTGTTCTAGACCCGAAAAGAAAAGATTGTAGATATCCCTTCAAAGAACTTTCGGGTTGTGGAGTTGGTTTTAAATTATGCCAAGGGTTAAATACGATATACAAAATCCCAGAAACCGAACTTTATGATCTTACCGATTTGCTTGCGATTTCTATTGCTGCAGATATTGTAGCAATGACGGGGGAAAACAGAGTTTTGGCAAAATTAGGACTGAAAACTTTAAGAAAAACCAGAAAAATCGGATTAAGGCTCCTTATTCCAGAAGAAAAAATTTCTACGTTTGATATTTCGAATATTGTCTTTGAAATTGCACCAAAAATTAATGCTGCAGGAAGAATTTCTCATGGTAAAGCTTCCGTAGAGCTTATGATTTCTGAAAATTTGAAACAAGCGCATCAAATCGCGGATAATATTTTAGACCTTAACGATTCTAGAAGAGAATTAGATGCTAATATCACGCAATCTGCTATCAATCAGGTTCTTGAAACGAAACAAGAAAATAATTCTACTACTGTGGTTTACCATCATGAGTGGAACAAAGGCGTGATTGGGATTGTAGCTTCTAGACTCACCGAAATTTATTACAAGCCAACACTCGTTTTTACAGATGGCAACAACGGCGAAATGGTTGCTTCGGCGAGAAGTGTTTCTGATTTTGATGTGCATGAAGCACTAGATTTATGCAGTGAACATTTCTTAAAATTCGGTGGTCACCAAGCTGCAGCTGGACTTTCGATGGAGAAAAGTAAGTTTGAAGCCTTCAAACAAAAATTTGAAAAAGTGGTTTCAGAGAAAATTCAGGAACATCAAAAAATGCCATCAATTAGCATTGATACAGTTATCGAAATAGAAGATTTAAATAGAGAATTTTTTAATTTCCATAGAAAACTAGGTCCATTTGGCCCACAGAATATGAAGCCAGTTTTGGAGCTCAGAAATCAGAAAGTTTCGGGTTATGTAAAAACAATGGGTAAAGATGGTGGGCATCTTAAATTCTACATTCATCAACCAGTTTCGGGTAGAAATATAGAATGTATTGGCTTTAAATTAGGCGAATTTATTGATGATTTTAAAACTAAAAATTTCGATATTGCTTTTACCGTGGAAGAAAACCATTGGAAAGGTAATGTGACGTATTATTTGAATATTCGTGACGTAAAATTTCATTAAAGAAAAGGCTTGATTAGAGTATTAAAAACAATGATTTCATACACGCAACATTCTCATATCTAATATTTTATGAAAAAAATCGGACTCTTTTTTGGCTCATTCAACCCAATTCATATCG
The DNA here is from genome assembly GCA_041909215.1 of Cloacibacterium sp. GTDB lineage: Bacteria > Bacteroidota > Bacteroidia > Flavobacteriales > Weeksellaceae > Cloacibacterium. The sequence continues at coordinate 3,941 of JAYRDY010000048.1, forward strand.
GGCATTTAATTCTAGGAAATTACATTTTAGAAAATTCTGATATGGAAGAACTTTGGTTTGTAGTTTCGCCACAAAACCCTTTTAAAGACAAAAAATCTCTTCTTAATGATCATAATAGATTAGACATGGTGCAATTGGCGGTGAAGAATTACCCGAAAATGCGCGCTTCTAATGTAGAATTTTCTTTGTCAAAACCGAGTTACACGATAGATACGCTTACTTATCTTAAAGAAAAATATCCTGATTATTCTTTTGCACTGATTATGGGTGAAGATAATTTGGATTCGCTCCCTAAATGGAAGAATTCAGAAAAACTGATTGCAGATTATCAAATTATTGTCTATCCCAGAACTTTTGAAGGAGAAAAGAAAGCTCATGAATATTTACAACACGAAAATATAAGTCTTGTAAATGCACCTATTATAGAACTTTCTGCTACTGAAATTAGAAAAATGATAAAAGAAGGTAAAAATGTTAGACCAATGCTTCCGCCAGAAGTTTTTGATTATTTAGACGGAAGTAATTTTTATAAATAAGCAGAAAGTTTTTATTGATTATAGTTAAAACGCTTTTTTGTCTTCAGAAAGAATCAAAATTTTTATTAAAAGAAACTCAAAAATATAAGATTTCTAATTTGAAACTTAAAATTTAAAACAAGATTTATGGAATTCATCGAAAATTTTTTTTCCAAATATTCTCAAGAAAAAATTATAAAATGGTATAAACAAGTTTGTGTTGCAGAAGCTATTTCTTGGTTCTTGCTTTTTACAGCTATGGTATGGATTAGAGAAGACAAAGAAAGCATTTTACCCATTGTTTACATTAGTGTAATGGGGAGCATCCATGGTTTATTCTTTACATTGTATCTTTTGCTTACCATCCCAGCCAAAAAAATCTACCGTTGGGATGAGGAAGATTTTGTATTTGCCCTGCTTTCTGCATTTTTCCCGATGGCGACGATTTGGGTGGATAAAAAACTGGCAAAATTTGAAAGAGAGTAGTCTCTAATTTCAATAAAAATATTTTAAAAGTGGAAAGAAATTTTCCACTTTTTTTGTTTTCGGATGTAATATTTTACAAAATTCAACTGTCTATATTATTGAAAGTTAAAAACAGTTAAAACTTTTATCACTGAATATCAGTTAATTAACTCAGTTATTTAATTTTATTCACTACTTTGTATTGCATAATACTAAAATAATAACATATCTTTGCAATGTAAATTATTAAACAAAACAAACATCTGTTTTAAACAATTAACGTATTAACACCAAAACTCAATATAAAAAGTCGCAAGCTGTAACTCAAAACAAAACACCATCACAAAATATTAAGCCAATTGCTTGCGACTTTTTTTGATTAAACTAGAAAAAACAAAACATTATGAAAAGAATCATTACCACCGCAGCATTACTTACCATTATTTTTACAGGTGCTCAACAAGTAAAAAAAGATTCTGCTTCTGCCAAAGAAATACAAGGCGTAACCATGACGAAGAAAGTTTTTCAGAAAAAATCAGACAGAATGATTTATGATGTGGCTAACTCGCCAATTGCAAAAGGAAGCAATGCTTTTGAACTTTTGAAAGAAACTCCGCTTATCTCTTCTAGCGATAATACCAGCCTTAAAATTTTAGGAAAAAATGAAGCGATTATCTACATTAATGGTAGAAAAACCAATATGAGTGCGGAAGCAGTTCTCGAAATGTTGAAAAATACACCATCAGAAAATATTCAGAAAATTGAAGTGATTACAGTGCCTTCATCAGAATTTCAAGTAGAAAGCAACCAAGGGATTGTAAACATTGTAATGAAAAAGAAAAAAAATGATGGAATGAGCGGAACTTTGAAACTTGAAGACAAACAAGGATATTACAATAACCCAAATGTTTCTGTTTCTTTGAACTACAAGAAAAACAAATTGGCTGTAAGCACCAATACTTACGTTGGGAAATGGTCTGATTATAATACATATACATTAGACAACGGAACAAAAACTTCTAGCAATTTATCAGAAGGAAATACATATAACCCAAATGCTTATGTTGGCGGAAATATTAATGCTGATTATGAGATTTCTGATAAACAAATCTTGGGACTTTCTTACAGTTTACACGTTAATGAAACCAAAGACGGAAAATCTTATTTCAAAAATTTAATTAAAGATTTTACTAAAAACACAACAACAGAAAACATAACCACTAACGTACAAAACGAACACTCTGCGAACCATTCTCTTAATTTAAATTATGAATTGAAAACAGATTCTTTAGGTTCAAAATTAATGTTGAATGCGGCATATCTCAATTTTTATCAAAAAACAGATAACGAGAACAAAACTACTGGTTTAGCAGGTGATATTTTAACGAATTTCAATCAAAAAATCCCTCAAAAGATTGATAATCTTGGTTTTATGGCAGATTATATTCAGAAATTCAATAAAAATCTCACACTTTCTTTAGGAAGTAGTTTTAATAAAACCAAAACAGATAATGATACGCAATTCGTCAATATTTTGCCTCCAACTGGTATAGACACCAACCAATCTAATCATTTTGTTTATGATGAAAATATTCTAGGAGTTTATGCTACATTAGAAAAAAGCTTTAATGATAAATTTTCTACCAAAATAGGGACTCGTTTTGAGTTTACAAACAGCGAAGGAAGTGTTTTAGATAAAGGCGAACATTTTACCAGAAATTATAAGAGCTTTTTACCTTATGCTTCTGTAAATTATGCCATCAATAAAAATCATAATTTATCTTATGCTTTTTCGAGTAGAGTAAGAAGACCTTCTTTCTGGGAACTGAACCCATCAAGAATTTACCTTACCCAAACCAATTATGTGCAGAATAATCCTTTCATGAAAGCCTCACAGTATTACAACCAAGAAATTAATTATATGTACAAAAGCAGTTATTTTTTAGTTCTTAATAGCAGTCATGTAAAAGATGCATCAGACCAAATTCCTTTGCAAAAGAAACTAGAAAATGGAGATACTGAACTGAGATACATCAGAACAAATTACGGAGATTTACAAGAATACAGTGCAACTCTTGGGATGCAAAAGAACTTCTACAAAGGCATTTGGAATGCTAATTATACCGCTACATTTGGATACAATGTTTTCAAAGGAAGCGTAGATAAAGATCCTATTACAGGTGAAATCTTCCCTGCTTATAATTTGAATAAAACAACCCATTTATTCTTCTTTCAAGCGAATAACAATATTAGACTGTCTAGCAAAAAAGATTTGTTTTTAGGCGTAAATTACTTCCTTGTAACGCCACAAAATATATCGATAGGAAAACTTTCAACCATACAATCGCTAGATCTTTCAGTGAAAAAAATGTGGAACAATTGGACGTTTTTATTTGAAGCGAATGACGTATTCGGGACTACTAAATACAAAATTACAGACCAACAAAATAACGGCAACTACAACAATGTAAGAAAAAATGAATTCAGAAGAGTGTTTGCGCTCACTGCAACTTATACGTTCGGGAATCAAAAAATCCAAAAAACAAGAAACATAGAAGGCGCCAATAAAGATATTAAGAGCAGAACTGGCGGCAACTAAATTAGACACAACAAGTTTCTCATATTAAATTCAATTTTTCACACGAAACTCACTGTTTTTGCAGTGAGTTTTTTATTTCTTCTCCAAAAAAACTTCTGCCAGCATACATCTTGCGCTGCCGCCGCCATTGGTTTCTATGGTTTCTAAATCAGAATAAATAATTTCTGAATATTTTTCAATGGTTGATATTTGTTCCTCTGTTAAAGATTGGTAAGCCGACTGAGACATTACCAAAAATTTCTTGCCTTCAGCATTTTGTATTTGTAGCATATTTCCTGCGAATTGCTGCATTTGGTTTTCCGAAATTTCAACGATTTCTTTTCCTGAATTTACAATGGCATTCACCACGTTTACTCTTTCCGTTTCATCATCAATACAATCCAGACAAATCACTACGAATTTATCTGCAACGCACATCATAACATTGGTATGATAAATCGGCAACCTTTCATTATTTGCAGTTTGATAGGAATGAAAAACGACAGGTGTAAAACCAAATTTCTTGCAAAAATCACGGAACAGTTTTTCATCAAGCCTTAAAGAAACAGAACCGTACGCAATTTTATAATCATGATCGAAAATCATACTGCCTGTTCCTTCCAAGAATTTTCCTTCGTTTTCTGAAGCGGATAAATCCACAATTTCTTTAACCTGAAATTTTTCCTGAAGCATCTCAAGAATATCACTTCTGCGTTCCCAGCGTCTGTTTACAGCGCACATTGGGTAGAGAACTACCGTTCCGTCACTGTGCATAGAAATCCAATTATTGGGGAAAATAGAATCTGGTGTGTGAGGCTCTAATGTATCTTTTACCGTGATTACATTAATGCCTTTGCTGCGCAGTTTTTCAACAAAATTTTTGAATTCTTGCAGCGCTTTTGTTTGCGTTTCGGCGTTCTCCGAATTAATTTGAAAGTAATTGTTTTGTGCTGTTTCGGCATTAAAACCAAAAGCTGCCGGTTCTATCATAAGAACAGTATCTGTAGTTTGCATGGTGGTAAATCTTGGTTGTCAAAAATACAAAAGAATTTTTTAGATTAAAATGTAATCTAATTTTTAGGGTTGAGGTAAAAATCGCGTGTATTATTTCGCGAAAACATCTTCAATATTACTCATTCTCATCATTACAGAACGGGCGTAAGAGCAATGTGGATTAATTTGCCACTTGTTTTCTCTGGCAAATTGTATAGATTCTTCAACCAGTTTTTTACCCATGCCTTGTCCTTCAAATTTGGGATATACCATTACGTAAGAAATGATTAATAAATTATTTTCGGGGGAAATGGTATAAGTAGCTCTGCCAATTTCTTCGGTTTCGTTTTTTAGGGAGATGAAACCGCCGTTTCCGTTTTTGTGATTTTCAAAGGTTGTGTTCATTTTTGATTTTTTTTGTGGATGGTTGAATGGTGCAGCCCGGCTTGAGCGGAAATCCTTTTTTTTGTGGCTGGAGTAGCTTTGGAAAAAAAAAGATTGGGAGCGGAAGACGGAAATAGCTGCCCAAAAATTAAACGTCTTTACCTGTGTAGAAATTATAATCTTTGATGATGGTGTCTATAAATTTACTTTCGGTGAGAGGAATGTCGTCTCTATTAAGTTTTAAAATTTCAAGAATTTTATTGGCTAATCTCGAAATAATTTTTCTGTCCTGAGATTCTTTAGCTTTAATAAAATTTTCTTTGATGATTCTCACATCATTATCCGTAAGCGAAATAACCTGCGGGAAAGTTGGGACATAATCGTTACTTATTTTTTCTAAAATCGTGTGCGAGATGTTGATGTTGTTTTTCAAAGAAATTACGGCGGTTCCAGAGGCAATATCGCCCAATCTAGAGTTGGTTTTGGTAGCAATCATACTGATGAAACCGGGAATGAAAAACAAACCAAAATCTACAATTCTAAAAACCCAACGAATTAAATAATCTGGGAAACTCGCCTGGAAACCATCAATTTTCACGACTTTTATTTTGAGGAGCTTTTTACCAGGAGTTTGTCCTTCCATTAAACTTTCGAAGACAAGAGTGTAAAATAAATAAGGTAACATAAGGATTACTTCTAGTCCTTTCAAAGAAAAAATATCCCAATTTGAAATATAGGCATCTAAGTTTAACGCATTTACTAAAATAAGATTCAAAAAGTAAATAAATATAATTTTAATGATGTTATCTACTACAAAAGCTAAAAATCTTTCGCCAATACTGGCAGTTGTAAAGGTTAAATTTACATTTTGTGAAGTATTGATGTCAATTTGCGCCATTTTTTTATTATTTTAGCAATAGATTATGAGAGAGGTAGCTTTTATTAAGCAAAATAAAGAAAAATGGTTGGGAATTGAGCACGTAATTTCAGGAAAATTGAAAAAGAATCCTGATGAATTGTCGTCTCTATACATTAACCTTGTTAATGATTTGTCTTTTGCCAAAACCTATTATCCAAAAAGTAAAACCACAGTTTATCTTAATCACCTTTCTACGCTTATTTTCCAGAAAATTTATAAAACCAAAAGAGTAGAAGAAAACAGGTTTTTGTATTTTTTTAAGACAGAAGTTCCGCTATTGGTGTATCAGTACAGGAAGTATCTTTTTTTTGCATTCAGCTTGTTTGCTATTTTTATTTTGATTGGCGTGGTTTCATCTCATTACGACAAAGATTTTGTGACGATGATTCTAGGCGAAGATTACGTAAATATGACGATTGAAAATATTAAAAAAGGCAATCCGATTGGTGTTTATGAAAGTGGTTCTAACTGGGGAAGTACTTTGTACATTATCCAAAATAATATAACGGTAGGACTCAAACTCTATATTTACGGACTTTTTGCTGGAATTGGAACGGTGCTTTTTGCGATGTTTAATAGCATAATGGTAGGCTCTTTTCAATATTTTTTTGTAACACAAGGTGTTTTAGGACAAAGTGCAAGAGGAATTTGGGTTCACGGAGTTTTCGAGATTTTTTCTATGGTGATAGAGACAATGGCAGGTTTGGTTTTGGGAGCTTCTATTCTTTTTCCTAAAACTTTTTCTAGATTAAATTCTTTTAAAGTTGGGTTTAAAGATAGTTTCAAGATATTTCTGAGTACTGTTCCATTTACTATCGTTGCAGGAATTTTAGAAGGTTATGTAACCAGATATGCGCTGAAAATGAATTTAGGAATCAACCTTTTTATTATTTTCGGAACGCTATTTATCATCAGTTATTACTATATTTATTATCCTTTTATCGTCAACAAAAAACTAGGAAACCATCATTCTATTTGATTTTTTTTAAACTAATGACTCGCAAATTCTACACTTTTTTAATCGTTTTTTTAAGTTTTACTTTTGGTGAAGCTCAGGAAAATTATAATCAAGTATTAGAATCAGATTCTGCTTATCAAAAAACCTATGATAATGCGAAGGTGGTAGATTCTGTGATTATGTCTGGTTATGTTACAGACAATCCTTCTTACAACAGAAAATTTAAAGGCGATTTTAGAAAAAAATACCAAACAGACGACTTCAATTACAAAACGAACAAGCCTAAAAAAACAGGTTGGGATGGTTTAGCAAAATGGTTAAGAAATTTATTTGGAAATCAAGATGGATTTTGGGCTGGTATTTTTATCAAAATCTTTGGTTTTTTGGTTCTAGGATTCGTGTTGTATATCCTCATCAGTTATTTTATTTCTAAAGATGGAAACTTCCTTTTCCGTAAAAACAAAAAAAGAATTTCTATCGAAGACGAGGAAATTATAGAAAATATCCACGAAATAGATTTTAAAGAAAAACTGATGAATGCGGAGAAAAATAAAGATTTTCGTTTGGCAATCAGATATCAGTTTTTGAATGTTTTGAAAAAACTTTCAGACAAAAAACAAATAGATTGGAACACCGAAAAAACCAATCACGATTATTTAAAAGAATTAAAAACGGAGTCTTCTAAAACCAATTTTGCAGAATTACTTTACATTTTTGAATACGTTTGGTACGGAGAATTCGAAATCAATGAAGAAGCTTATCTACAATTTAAAAAGAAATTTGAAGCGAATATTTAGATGAAAAACTACAAAACCATAGGAATCATTTTATTTGTGCTCTTTTTGCTGATTGTGCTTATCAATCTTAGCAGTGAGAGACAAATAAGTTGGGACAAAAATTTTTCTACCGCAGAAAAATCACCTTATGGTTTGTTCGTTTTTAACAAAGAATCTAAAACACTTTTCAAAAATAAAATAGAAAGCATAGAAAAATCACCTTATGCTTTTTACGAAAAAAAGGAAAATCTAAAACCGCATAATATTTTAATTATTGAATCTGAGCTTGATGCGCTTTCTTGGAAAAAAATCCTCAATCAGGTTTCCAAAGGTTCTGATGTGATGATTTTGGCAGAAGAATTTCCGCAAGAATTGCAAGACACTTTGGAGATAGAACACCGAGATTTCAATTACGGAGAAGAAAGCAATATCTATCTTACTGACGAAAAAGTGCCTTATGATAGTTTGGTGATTGATAAAGATCAAGCTCACGGTATTTTTTCTAAAATAAATCTTGATAAAACCGAAATTTTAGGAGAAGAATTTTACGAAACTTCTGAAGACTTCGATGTTGGTTCTGCTGCCAATTTTATTAAAGTAAAATTCGGGAAAGGGTATTTTTATCTTCATTCAGAGCCACTTATTGTTACCAATTATCATATTTTAAAGAAAGAAAATCAGAACTATATCCAAGATGTATTTTCGTTTTTGCCAGAGAGAGAAACCTATTGGTTTCACAATGCTTACAGAGAGAATTCCTCTTCTTGGTTTCCTATTTTAGATTTCATTTTATCTAAACCAGGTTTACGAAATGCGTGGTATATTTTCGTGTTTTCAATTTTGCTTTTCATTATTTTTAATGCAAAGCGAAGACAAAGAATTGTTCCAATTATAGAACCTCTTAAAAATAAATCGGTAGAATTTATAAGAACCATCGGGAATTTATATATGCAGGAAGGAGATTTTCACGATATGATGGCAAAAAAATCTCAGTATTTTTTGAGCAGAGTAAGAACCGAACTTTTGATAGATACTCAGAATTTAGAC